>NZ_JAWOTS010000015.1:0-99764 GCF_033338975.1 Vibrio sp. Vb0349
GTTCTTTTAGTTGTTGATTTCATAACACTCTCCAATTTTGGGGGTGGAAAGTGTCAACCTTATTTAGGACGGCACAGAAGCCACAAAAAAGGAGAGCCGAAGCTCTCCTTTTTCTTTTTACGATTGAGTTATGTTCCAACTAGTCACCAGCAAACATATAGCCTTCGCCGTGTACCGTTACAAAAATCTGTGGGTTCTTAGGATCGAACTCCATTTTTGCGCGCATACGTCGAATAAGAACATCAATGGTGCGGTCATTCGGCGCATCCACTCGATGGCTGATCATGTTCAAAATACGCTCACGACTTAACACCTGGTTAGGATAAGACGATAATGCCACCAAAAGTTCATACTCTGCTTTAGTTAGTTTTACTGGCTCACCGTTGCGGCTAAGTGCGCGACGTTGAATGTCGAATGTCCACTCCCCAAAGCGCACAATGTGCTCTTCACTGGTTTCATTCGCTTTCGAGCTGCCACTGCGCGCTGCTGAAATACGCCACAGCAAGTTTTTAACGCGAACTAACAGCTCTCTCAGTTCAAAAGGTTTTGTCACATAATCGTCAGCACCCATTTCTAGGCCTACGATTTTATCAATGCTATCCGTGCGTCCTGTTACTAATATGATACCAATATCCGATTGGCTACGTAACTCACGAGTAAGCATCAGGCCGTCTTCACCAGGCAGGTTAATATCCAGCATGATCAGGTCTACATCGCCCGCTTGCAAAACTTCACGCATTTCTGCGCCACTCTCTGCTTCGCTGACTTGGTAGCCCTCATTTTGGAAATATCCCGCAAGCTTACTACGAGTTACAACATCATCTTCTACGACTAATACGTGATAGCTCATTTACACCACTTTTCTGTCTTCTTATTATCCAAGACGTATTCTATTCATAACTAGTAACATTTCTAGTCATAGATACATTAAAACGCAAGATTTAGCGTTTTTATTGATTCAAAACAAGCTTGCCCATTGCTATTAATAAACGGTCATTTTTGACCATAAAACATAACAATTATAGTTACTGCTATTCATTTTAATTGATTACACTTAGGGGATATCCCTAATTGACTTTGTGATGCATGACTTGAAGCATCATTCAGGAGCCCAAAATGCAAGAAGTGAAAGCTTTTAATGAAAAACGCGCTGAAATTTACTGGTGGTTTTCGAGCTTGTTCGCAAAAGAACTAACAGAGAAAGAATTGGAAGCCTATCACAGTGTTGAAATTCGCAGTTTTCTCGCAGGTTTAGGTGAAAATGAGTCGCTGAAACCAGCTGTTGATAGCCTAGTTGATGCATTGAATCGGTTACAAGATCGTGAAGATGCACAACTAGAGCTTGCAGCTGACTTTTGTGAACTGTTTTTGAAGACAGAAAAATACGGCGCTCTTCCTTACGCATCCATGTACATTGGTGAATCAGGTTTACTGAATGACAAGCCAGCTGAGGAAATGGAAAAGTTGATGGCTGAATTTGGCGTTCAAGTAGACGAAAACCTAAAGGAACCTGCGGATCACTTAGCCGTTGAGCTCGACTTTCTCGGGAACATGATTATCCGCTCAAACGAGCTTGAACAAGAAAAACACATGGAAGAAGCCTTCGTTAAACAAAACGACTTTATCCAGCAACAATTGATGTCTTGGTTACCTCAGTTTTCAGACAAATGTAAAAAATTCGATGAATTTGGATTTTACTCAAGTGTCGCGAAACTATTAGTTGCATTTTGTAAACTAGACAGCGCCTACCTTCTTGGTGAATAATTGCCGCCTATTTTTAGGGAGCCTGCCTATCGGGCTTCCTGTGTGCCTGAAAGTGACCGATTGTAAGTAACTTGGGTATAATATTCGTTTGCCTTAACTTAGCGCAAAGACGCTTGGTTATTTAGCAGTCAAAATGTGACTTCAAATACACAAATCTCTTGCTGAAAACATTGCTAGTCAGTCCACATAGGGCTAAAATGTGAGCGCAAACGATTAAATATGATTTATATGTAAACCGCTGAAATATAGCGGTTTTTGTGTTTTCTTAACAGGTTGATGGCAATTTCTCATCAGATAGAAAAAGATAAAATTCATCGACCGATGCTGCTACGCACCCTTTTGTCGCACTTGGATCAACCGCTGCCGAGACACTTAGCGCCAATTTTAGATTGCTAGGTGTGAAACCATTAGAGCATCAGGTACATCCAATACGACATATTTCAGTAGCTCGATACAGGACACCATTTATGGCCACGATAAAAGACGTTGCTCGCTTAGCCGGCGTTTCCACTACGACAGTTTCGCACGTTATCAATAAAACGCGTTTCGTTGCAGAAGCAACGCAAGAAAAAGTAATGAAAGCCGTTGACGAGCTGAATTACGCGCCAAGTGCCGTTGCACGCAGCCTAAAATGCAACTCAACTCGTACTATTGGCATGTTAGTAACGCAGTCAACCAACCTATTCTTCTCAGAAGTGATTGACGGGGTTGAGAGCTACTGTTACCGCCAAGGCTATACTCTGATTTTATGTAACACAGGCGGGATTTACGAAAAACAACGCGATTACATTCGTATGCTGGCTGAAAAGCGCGTTGATGGCATCCTAGTGATGTGTTCTGACTTAACCGAAGAACTAAAAGAGATGCTTGACCGTCATGCGGACATTCCTAAAGTGGTCATGGATTGGGGCCCAGAGAGCTCGCAAGCAGACAAAATCATGGATAACTCAGAAGAAGGTGGCTACATTGCGACCAAACATCTGATTGACAATGGTCATACGGATATCGCTTGTCTAAGCGGTCATTTTGAAAAGCTTGCTTGCCAAGAGCGCATTGCAGGTTTCCGTCGCGCAATGAGCGAAGCGAACCTAGCTGTAAATGAAGACTGGATCCTTGAAGGTAACTTTGAATGTGATACGGCCGTATTAGTTGCAGATAAAATTACCGCAATGGACAAGCGCCCGACGGCGGTATTCTGTTTTAACGACACAATGGCTCTAGGCCTAATGAGCCGCTTGCAACAAAACGGGATCAAAATTCCTGAAGATATTTCAGTGATCGGCTACGACAACATCGAGCTTGCAGAATACTTCTCTCCACCGCTAACGACTATCCACCAACCTAAACGTCGTGTTGGTAAAAATGCATTCGAAATTCTACTTGAGCGTATCAAAGATAAAGAACACGAAAAACGAATTTTCGAAATGCAACCTGAGCTTGTAATTCGAAATACTGTGAAAAAAATGAACTAAATTTTACTGTATTTAACCGTGTTAAATAAGCGCTCTACAGGGGCGCTTATTTTTTTGGGAAAATTAAGCATTCTCTAATACTTCACACCGCTCTAATAACAATTGACTAACGTTAACTCCCTGTTTTATATAAATGTAATATATATTAAGAACTCCTTTTCAAAGGCCAATTTGCACCTTTCCATATGCAAAATAGAGCATTCAATCTATCATTTTTATTGAACCAAAATCACACTTTTAACGCTAAACCGTGATGTTAATTCAATATAAGAAGTATGCTCATTGTGTCACGCACAGGGCAAACCATTCGAAAGAGTGGGACGCAAAGCCTCCGGCCTGAACCATATTACGATATGGAAGGTAGCGGGGTTACCGATGGCAAGTGTGTAAGCAATGACTTTACTCTGTAATGACATTGTTTTTACGCATGTTTGCTACTCTCTCGGACCTGACTTTTGGTGGCGTAATATTAATTACACCGAGATAACAAAACATGGATAAACCGATACTCAAAGACTCTATGAAGCTATTTGAGGCACTTGGTAATATCAAGTCGCGCTCAATGTTTGGTGGCTTCGGACTATTCGCTGATGAAACAATGTTTGCACTAGTGGTAAACAATCAGCTTCATATCAGAGCAGACCAAAAAACTTCATCTGACTTCGAGAAACAAGGGCTAAAGCCTTACGTTTATAAAAAACGTGGCTTTCCAGTCGTTACAAAGTACTACGCTATTTCCAGCGATTTATGGGAATCAAGCGAACGCTTAATCGAAGTAGCGAATCAATCATTGAAAAAGGCAAAGCTTGAGAAAGAACAGCAAGCAAGTACAAAGCCTAACCGTTTGAAAGATTTGCCTAACTTACGACTGGCTACCGAGCGCATGCTAAAAAAAGCCGGCATCGAATCCGTAGAGAAGCTTGAAGAGGAAGGTGCGCTTAACGCCTATAAAGCGATAAGAGATACGCACTCTGCAACCGTCAACATTGAGTTGCTATGGGCACTAGAAGGTGCTATCAACGGCACTCATTGGAGTGTGGTACCTCAAGCTCGCCGAGATGAGTTGATGAACGGCCTCCAATAAAAGTCGGCCTAAAAACTATCTTGTAAAACCGCAGTCTAATCTGCGGTTTTTTTGTGAAATTTTTTCGGTTTTTCTACTGTCTTATTACATATACCCCAAATTGGAATCAAAATTATGAATAAGAAACTGATATTAGGTCTCATCCTACTAGCGGCTATCGTCTTTTTAGGTATTAACTTTGGCCAGTATTTAACCTTAGAGAATGCAAAAGCCCAACAAGAAGCACTAACTACATACATCGATCAGAATTTTGTATTCTCGGCTGCGATTTACTTTTTTACCTACATTGCAATTACCGCTTTTTCTATCCCAGGAGCGGCAGTAGTCACCTTACTTGGTGCAGCCTTATTTGGTTTTTGGACAAGCTTGCTACTGGTTTCTTTCGCTAGCACTATGGGGGCAACACTGGCCTTCTTGAGCAGCCGATACTTATTGCGTGACTGGGTACAAAACAAATTCGGAAATAAACTCAACGCAATTAATCAAGGTGTCGAAAAAGACGGAGCTTTTTATCTATTTTCCTTGCGTCTAATCCCTGTATTCCCTTTCTTTCTAATCAACTTACTGATGGGTTTAACACCGATGTCTGTAGGTCGATTTTATCTCACTAGCCAAATAGGTATGCTGCCAGGCACAGCCGTATATCTGAATGCAGGTACTCAATTAGCAACAATTGAAAGCCTATCGGGCATTGTTTCACCCGCAGTATTAGCGTCTTTTGCGCTATTGGGACTATTTCCAATCATCACTAAATGGGTTATGAATAAAGTAAGGCCGACACCGAGTCAGCAAAACTCGTAATTGGTGAAGTGGGTGTATTGATGAAAATATTTATCGCTAAAAACCCAGCAGAAGCACACATTGTATGTGAGCTGCTTAAAGTGGAACAAATTTACTGTGAAGTTCGTGGAGAAGGTATTTTCGGCTTAAAAGGAGAACTGCCGTTTGGTGATGGTACCGATCCTTATGTGTGGCTTTTTGACACTGCACAAAAGATGAAAGCTGAAGAAATAGTAAAAGCATATCGAAAACAATCCGATAGGCATGAGTATCAAGATTGGCAATGCCCAAAATGTCATGAAATAAACGAAGGGCAATTTGGTGCATGTTGGCAATGTGGATATCAACTAGGAGAGCTATAGCGGCTCTCCTATTCAGTGGATGCACTCAGTTTTAAGCACATACAGCTTGCTGTTTAATAAACTCGATGGAGTGTTGATTGAAGTCTTCTGGACGCTCTACATTGCATACATGACCACAATTCGGGATTTCTCGTAGAATGCTGAGCTTATGCGCTGCAACCATTTCTTTGACAGGTTTAATAAACATGTAATCCCTGTCGCCCATTAAGTAAAGAGTCGGAATGGGTAACTCTCGATCTTTAAAATATTTCATTAACGGATTTACATCAGCAGCAAGAATAAACCAACGTTTAAATTCTTTTTGGCAAAGCTTCTTGGCTTCGCGAATAAAAAGGTGGCGAGATTCTCGTTGGCTTCTTTGAGGCATAACAATATAAGCGAACAGTTTGTAGAGCCACATGTACGGTAGGATATGCTTACAAAAATTACCTAATTTCACTAATATCTGAGAACGAGTGTTAAGCCTTGTGACAGCACCGCCGAGCACCATCGAACGTACGCGCTCTGATGACAATTCAGCAAGGTTTCGAACAATAATAGTACCAAGCGACATACCGACAAAATGAGCGGATTGGATCTTTAAATGGTCCAATACTTTCAAAATATCTTGGGTAACTTCCGTAAAGGTATAACGGCTAGCAATGAGCTCTTTAAGTAACTGATTTGACTTTCCATGACCTCTTAAATCGATCAGCAATAAGTTAAAGTGTTGCTTGTAAGCTTTAATTTGCTTGAACCAGATAGAAGAGCTACCACCAGCACCGTGCACAAATACAACCCACTCATTACTAGTAGGGTGCAAATAGGTTTTATGAAAAAGTAGCGGCTGGGTCATATTGAGTATCAAAAAGATCGTGCTATTGAGTAAAAAGCCATCCTACCACACTCCCCTTACTCAAGATAATAAAGGCACCTCATTCAGTGCCTTTCGTTACAATTTTAAGTCAAACTAACGCTGAGTGGTAAAGCTGCAAATAAGATTCTGCGGCCTTTTGCCAACAAAAGTCTTGTTGCATCGCGTGCAACTGTACTTTATTCACTTCAGGCTCGTTTTGAGCGTAGAGCAACAGTGCCCTTAGCATCGTTAACAACAATGCCTGCGGTGTCGGTTCGAAAAAAACAAACCCCGTTGCTTCAGATGGGTTTACATCATAATCGCTAACGCTGTCCTTTAAGCCACCAACACCGCGTACTATCGGTAATGTCCCATAAGCCATACTATAGATTTGGTTTAAGCCACATGGTTCAAACTCAGAAGGCATCAAGAAGAAATCAGAACCAGCTTCAACGATATGCGCAAGTTCATTGTCATACGCTTCTACAAAGGCAAATTTGCTAGAAAACTGCGCGGCAACCTCTCGTAACTGAGCGGCAAGAACAGGGTCTCCGGTCCCAACGACAACTAGCTGAACATCGTGCTTCAAAAAATCGGCCAAAGCAGGCAACAAGTAATGAACGCCTTTCTGCTGGGTCAACCGACAAACCATACCGAACATAGCTACATTTTTTTCGGGCAAATTTAGTCGTTGTTGTAATGCTTTTTTACAAGCTTTCTTCCCTTGCGACATACTTTGCTGGTCGGCGCAGTAATTAACCGGCAAGTAGGTATCAGTTTCCGGATTCCAAGCGCTGTAATCACAACCATTCAAGATGCCGACTAAGTCCTGCGCACGTTGCTGAAACTCCCAAGCCATGCCGTGACTGCCAAGCTCTGTTTTTAGCTCCTCTGCGTACGTAGGGCTAACCGCGTTTATCTTATCTGCATTCATTACACCAGCTTTAAGCATCGTAATATGCGTTGCACTCACCGCAGCATCGGGAACGTTTCTACAATGAAACTCTGGCAAACACTGCACGTCTTCATAACTAAATACGCCTTTAAAGACCGCATTGTGAATTGAAATGACGCTTTTAGTATGAGCAAAAAACGGATCATTGCCATACCTGTGCTTGAGCAAAAATGGAACAAGACCTGTGTGCCAATCGTTCGCGTGTATGATATTAGGTTGAAAAGCGAGCTTGGGTAACATGTCAAGACATGCTGCACTAAAAAACGCAAAGCGCTCGCCGTTATCAGTATACGCTTGGTTGTTCTCCGCATACATTGATGGTCGATTGAAATACGGCGGACAATCAATCAGGTAAACAGGATTTTGACCTAACATGAGCCGCAAAACTCGATACTCCGTATGCGGCCATGATGTTAATTCTGTTTCTAATACAACTTCTGCGTCTGCGAGTTTATCAATACTGCTGTACGCAGGGATGGTAATTCTTACGTCTTGCTGTAGGTTTTGAAGGGCTTCCGGTAGTGCCTTGGCAACATCTGCCAAGCCACCACTTTTAATGAGGCCTTCAACCTCAGAAGCTACAAACAGAATAGATAAGTTGTTAGTAGCCAACTCGAGCTCCTTTCGGAATAACAACAATGCCCTCCTCAGACACGTGGAAGTGTTTTTTATCTTCTTGAAGATTCACACCAATCTGAGTACCAGGAGCAATATCGGCATCCTTGTCGACAATCACACGACGTAAAACACAGCCTTCGCCAATTTTTACGTCACCAAGAAGTATACATTCGCTGATATCGCAAGCAGAAGCAATATTACTGCGAAAACCAAGCACCGACTTTTCGATTCTTGAGCCTCTAACATAGCTGCCATTACACACTAAACTATCTATTATCTGCACACGACCATTATCAGAGTCGGTAAATGTCGCAGGTGGCAATGGTGGGTAGTAGGTGTGCAATGGCCATTTACGGTTGTACAGCGAAAATGGAGCATCTTTTTCTAGCAGATCCATATGCGCTTGCCAGTACGCATCAATAGTTCCGACATCACGCCAGTACACCTCTTCTTTTTCGCCACTGATTTTGTTGGTACTGAAGTCATACACGAACACATCACCTCTAGGGAACATCTTTGGAATGATGTCCTTTCCAAAATCATGTGATGAAGCTTCATTATCCGCATCTTCGACCAACTCTGAGAACAATACCTGAGCTTCAAAAACATAGTTACCCATTGAAACTAAAGCGTAATCAGGGTCCCCAGGAATCGACTTCGGATTTGCTGGTTTTTCTTCAAAGCCAATCATACGACCTTCACTATCGACTTCGATAACCCCAAATTGCGACGCCTCTTTTAGTGGCATGCGCAATGCAGATACCGTCAGAGAAGCCTTCTTTTCTGAGTGGAAGTTCAGCATTTGTTTGATATCCATCTTATAGATATGGTCAGAGCCAAAAATACAAACTTGCTCTGGTTCCTCTAATTCCATAAAACGCAGGTTTTGATAGATCGCGTCCGCCGTCCCTTCGTACCAACGTTTACCAGTACGCATTTGAGCGGGAATAGGATCGATAAAGCGGTCTGTAATGCCGTTGATGTTCCACCCCTTTTTTAAGTGATGGAATAAAGATTGAGATTTAAATTGGGTTAGGACGTAAATGCGCATCAGATCCGCATTAACAAAATTGTTTAGAGCAAAATCGATCAATCGATAACTACCACCAAACGGTACCGAAGGTTTACTGCGAGATTCCGTTAAAGGTCTCAAACGAGAGCCTTCACCGCCAGCAAGAATCATTCCCAAAACACCAGCCATTTGTTGTTCTCCATATCGTTATAGCTTGGATTTGGTACTCGCTTGAATGAGTCACACTCGGGGAGTCAAGCGAATACATTTAGCAACCGTCTCTGAGTTTCTGTGAACTCTTACAACACGGATAAAAAAGCTACGGCACTTCCAGTATGCAACGTCCACTCTTTCCTTATTTTTTGACGCAAACAATGCACACAGTTGCACTAATTTTTGTAATAAATTATCTAAGCGGGTTCTAAATTACAATTTTTAATACGCCATTCTGTGTACCATACAGCTCTTGCGTACTCAAGACGATATCTAGATCACACATGGAAAAGCAAACGATTACATTGTGAAAACAATTTACGAACGGATTCACTACACCGCCGATTTTTTAGCCCAATGTATAACAAATATGTGAATGCAAAATGAAAGTTACAACGAATATTTTTTACATAAAAAATACATCAGCGACTACGAAATATTGATGCAGGGATCTTCTTGCGTCAGCAAAACTCAGTCAAAGCAGCAAAGATCTATACGAACAACACAGTGGCCTTTACGCAAAAACAAAACGCAAAAAAGGCAGCGATATCGCTGCCTTTTTACATTACTTAGATCGTACGTTTTTATGCTTTCGCTTTTTTACGCTTATCAGTGACTTCCCACTTACCGTCAACAAAGAGCGCTGTCCAACCAGATGGTTTGCCATTCTCTTCCGAACGAACGTAGTTCTCTTTTGTTTTGCGACTAAAGCGTACGACTGCAGGACGACCATCAGGATCTTCTTGCGGTGCGGTCGCTAGGTATTTGAACTTCTCAGGTAAACGCTCTTCAAAACGTGCCAGTTCAGCAACCAAAGGAGCACGTGTCTCGCGCGATTTCGGGAAGTTGCTTGCCGCCATAAATAGACCTGAAGCACCATCACGAAGTACGAAATACGCATCTGAGTTTTCACATGGCAACTCGGGGAAATGAACAGGATCTTCTTTCGGGGGCGCGACTTCGCCATTCTTCAAGATCTTACGAGTGTTCTTACACGTTTCGCTCGTACAATCCATGTATTTACCAAAGCGACCGTTCTTAAGCACCATATCAGAGCCACATTTGTCACATTCAACAACTGGACCATCGTAGCCTTTTACTTTGAACTCGCCGTATTCAACAAGGTAGCCTTCACAATTCGGGTTATTACCACAAACATGCATCTTACGCTTGTCATCAATCAGGTATGCGTCCATCGCTGTTTCACAGATCGGACAACGCTTTTTAGCGCGCAGAGCTGCGGTTTCAACGTCTTCTTCTAGAACGTTAATAATACCTTCTTCGTCACCCAAGTTGATGGTTGTCTTACAACGCTCTTTTGGTGGTAACGCGTAACCTGAACAGCCTAAGAACACACCTGTCGAAGCAGTACGGATGCCCATTGGACGGCTACACGTCGGACACTCGATATCCGTCATGACGATGTGATTTAACTTCATACCGCCTTCTGACTCATCTAGCTCCGCTTTTTCAAGATCGCCAGTAAAATCAGCAAAGAAGTTGTCTAACACAGCTTTCCAGTTCACTTCACCTTCAGCGATTTGGTCCAATTTCTGTTCCATACGCGCAGTAAAGTCGTAGTTCATCAAATCGTTAAAGCTGTCATCAAGGCGGTCAGTAACAATTTCACCCATTTTTTCAGCGTAGAAACGGCGCTGATCAACTTTCACGTAGCCACGATCTTGAATCGTAGAAATGATCGATGCGTAAGTCGACGGACGACCAATGCCTCGTTTCTCCAGCTCTTTAACCAGTGCTGCTTCAGTGTAGCGCGCAGGTGGCTTTGTAAAGTGCTGTTTAGGGTCAAGTGACTCTAAGCTTAGCTTATCGCCAAGTTGTACCGCTGGAAGGATTGTATCCTCGTTTTTGCCCATTGGACGCTGTACACGAGTCCAGCCGTCAAATTTAAGGATACGGCCTTTCGCTTTAAGCGTGTATTCTGCCGCTTTTACGCTAATGGTTGTTGAATCGTATTCTGCTGGCGTCATTTGACACGCTACAAACTGATTCCAAATCAAAGCGTAAAGTTTGTGCGCATCAGCATCGACACCTTGCAGGTCTTCCGCCTTAACACCCACATTTGAAGGACGGATCGCTTCGTGCGCTTCCTGTGCTCCTTCTTTGCTACCGTACGTCAATGGTTTCGCTGGTAGGTACTTATCACCAAACTCAGAACCAATAAAGTCACGTACAGCGTCCACAGCCTCGGCACTTAGGTTAGTCGAGTCAGTACGCATATAAGTGATGTAACCGGCCTCATAGAGGCGCTGAGCTAGCATCATGGTCTTTTTCACGCCGTAGCCCAGACGTGTACTTGCTGCCTGTTGAAGCGTAGAGGTGATGTAAGGTGCTGAGGGCTTGCTCTTTGTAGGGCGGTCTTCACGCTTACATACTTCGTAACTTGCATTCTCAAGTACAGACATCGCTGCTTTGGTTTCTGCCTCATTAACTGGCTTAAACGCAGAACCGTCTTTCTGAGCAACAAGCAGTTTAAAGTCCGCTTTGTCTTTCGTTTTCGTATTCGCATGAATGTCCCAGAACTCTTCTGGTACAAACGCGTTAATCTCACGCTCGCGCTCAACTAACAGTTTCACCGCAACAGACTGCACGCGACCAGCAGATAAACCACGAGCCACTTTTTTCCAAAGTAAAGGTGAAACCATAAAACCAACGACACGGTCCATGAAGCGACGTGCTTGTTGGGCATTTACACCATCCATGTTCAGCTCGCCAGGTGTCTGGAAAGCTTGTTGGATCGCGTTTTTCGTAATTTCGTTAAAAACTACACGTTTGTATCGCTCTTCATCGCCACCGATGATCTCACGAAGGTGCCATGCGATTGCTTCTCCTTCGCGGTCCAAATCGGTTGCGAGATAAACGCAATCTGCGTCTTTGGCGAGTTTTTGTAGTTCGTTGACAACTTTTTCTTTGCCTGGAAGGATTTGGTAATTCGCTTCCCAGTCATGATATGGGTTAATCCCCATCTTTTTGATCAACGCTTTGCGGTCTTTCTCTTTTTTAACGCGCGCTTTCTCTTCCGGACTCATCCCTTTAGTTGAGATGGCTGCGGCTTTTTTCTCACCAGTGCTTTGACCGGCCGTAGGCAGATCACGCACATGACCAACACTAGACTTAACAATAAAGTCTTTACCAAGGTACTTATTTATCGTCTTTGCCTTGGCTGGTGACTCCACTATAACGAGTGATTTACCCATAACTGACTCTAACGTCCTTCATAATAATGCGGGTAGAAACCTTGTTTAAAGGCCACCCGCATAATGTTCTATTTCATTGCTTCTTTTTTTACTATTGTGCGAGATGAAAAGAAGATCAACTGCTTTTTTGAAATTCAGATCCGATTGGTTGACAATTCATCGTCTTTATACTTCAAAGAGACAGGGTTCTGAAAGGTATTGAGCGGCATATCTAAACAGGCAAACTTAGCATCCGCTAATCCAATGCAATAAATTTTGTTACCCATCACAAAATAGTTTGGTTCAATGCTCTGCCATCTTCCTCCGCATCATGCTTATACTCTAAAAATTGATCTGTTTAGTCTTACTGAACGATTGACTGAATTAATCATGCAAACCCATTTTAGTTGTAGGTATACTCAGCGTTCTTAACTGAATAGGATGGTAGAAAGAATATGTCTGATAGAACGTTTATCGAAGAGTTCGACCTTCTTTTGATCGCTAACCAAATCATCCAAGAGCACGATGATTACATCGAGGGGATGCGAGCAACAAGCGTAGAAGAAAAAGAAGGTGTTTTAGTTTTTAAAGGTGAATACTTCCTTGATGACAAAGGTTTACCAACTTCAAATACGACTGCAGTATTCAATATGTTCAAATACTTAGCGCATCACCTTTCTAAGGAATTTACGCTGGTTAAATAGTATTGGGAAACAAAAAAGCCAGAGTGTTATTCACTCTGGCTTTCCTGTTTTAGGTCAGAATATTTAGCAACTTAAAGCCTTAAGTTTGTCGAAGTAGTCAGGGAACGTTTTCGACGTACACTTTGGATCGTTAATCGTCACAGGCGTATCACTAAGTGCCACCAGCGAAAAACACATCGCCATACGATGATCATCGTAAGTATCAATCGCTGCATGCTTTAACTGAGAAACAGGTTTGACGATGATGTAGTCTTCCCCTTCTTCCACTTCCGCACCAACTTTACGTAACTCAGTCGCCATAGCTGACAAACGGTCTGTTTCTTTTACACGCCAGTTATAAACGTTACGAATAGCGGTAGTGCCTTCGGCAAATAACGCTGTTGTCGCGATGGTCATTGCAGCATCAGGGATATGGTTGTAATCCATATCAATGCCTTTTAATTGACCAACACGTGAAATTACGTAGTCATCACCCCATTCAATTTCTGCACCCATTTTTTCAAGCGCATCAGCAAATTGAATATCACCTTGAATGCTGTTTTTACCGATACCCGTTACTTTAACTTCTCCACCTTTGATGGCTGCCGCCGCCAAGAAGTAAGAAGCAGAAGACGCGTCACCTTCAACCAAGAAATCACCTGGAGCGATGTATTGCTGACCGGCTGGAATCACAAACTCTTGATAGTCGTTGTTGATCACATCGACTCCAAACTGCTTCATGATATGCAGGGTGATATCGATATAAGGCTTAGAAACCAAATCGCCTTCGATGTTGATGCGAATTTCACCTTCAGCCAATGGCGCAGACATTAAGAAAGCGGTCAAGAACTGACTTGAAATGGACCCATCGATAGAAACTGTACCTGCTTTTAGGCCAGTACCAATTATTTTGAGAGGCGGAAAGTTCTCGTTTTCCATGTACTCAACGTTCGCACCAGCATCTTTCAGTGCCGTGACAAGGTGACCAATTGGACGCTCTTTCATACGAGGTTCGCCCGTCAGTACATACTCCCCTTCTCCAAGACAAAGAGCCGCAGCTAATGGTCGCATCGCAGTGCCAGCATTGCCGAGAAATAACTCTACCGGCTCTGAGACAGAAAACGGACGCCCAAGGCCGTCAACGAGACATTCTGTTTTATCTTCGGAAAGTTGGTATTGAACGCCTAGTTTAGTCAGCGCATTCAGCATATGACGAATATCATCACTGTCGAGGAGATTAGTAAGGCGAGTTCTGCCTTTAGCAAGAGCAGCAAGTAAAAGAGCTCGATTAGAAACACTTTTAGAGCCAGGAAGGTTCACTTCCCCTTGAATTTTATTGATAGGTTGTAACGTTAGGCTTTCCATTAAAAGTTGATAATCCTTTGTGCCCTCAACATACGATTTTTTATGAGGGCTAAACAATTCTTCGTGAATTCAGACTACCCAAAAAAACACGACAAAACCAGAGTAAATCGGCGCTAATTTATGAATATCCTCAAGCAGCCTAAAGATACAGAATTAAAGGCATTGCCAGCGATGTAAATCAGAGCGAAAGAAGCACGGCGAAACAGCAAACTATTTCAACTTTATTTGACGATAAGCCAGCCCGACTGTACATGCCTGATTAGGCTTCGTTAGACTAAAACAACCTAGGGTTAATAAGTGATATCAACCCTGACTCCATCATCAAAATATAAAATACGAACTTCATCCCCTCGACTAAATAACATATTTTTATCAACATCTTGGATGACATTAATTAGCTTATCACCCTTCACTTTGATGAGTAGCTCAACTAACTTATATTCAACCGTGTATTGGTAATTACTTTGGTTTTGAGCAACTGCGGCACCTGCAAGCGCACCCACTGCCGTCGCGACTTCTCTTCCCGTACCGCCACCAAATTGATTACCGACTAAACCACCGATAGTGGCACCAAGTAGTGTCTTCCAACCGTTACTTTTCGATTGAACAACCTCTTGTTGAGTAATATAACGGACAGAGTCAATCTTCCCGTAAACTACTTCATTAACTGGCTTGGCAACATTTCTTTCATAGGCTGCGTTGGCGACAAGTGGTAAAAACAGTATGATCCCAAGCCATACTTTTACGATATTTCTTAACCAGGTCATCATAAACTCCTCTGACTCCAATGTTGGTAACGACTTCTTATGGCTATTTATTTAACTGAACTCGATGAAACGTTCAACTTTCCCTCACCCTATAAAGCACTCAGCGACCCCAATGGTTTGCTGGCTTTTGGTGGTGACTTAAACCCCATGAGAATCCTCAATGGTTACTATCAAGGCATTTTCCCTTGGTATGGTCCTGGTGAACCTATTTTATGGTGGAGCCCTTCTCCGCGCGCTGTGTTTGACCCATTGCAGTTTAAGCCATCTAAAAGTCTCAAAAAATTTCAGCGTAAACATAACTATAAAGTAACACTCAATTTCGCGACAGAAGAAGTGATTAGACTATGTTCTTCAACACGCCCTGCAGAGGAAACATGGCTCAACGAGGAAATGCAAACTTCCTACATTGAGTTAGCCAAACTTGGTCACTGTCACTCTGTAGAAGTATGGCATGACAACAACCTGATTGGCGGACTATATGGCATCTGCGTGGGCCAACTTTTTTGCGGGGAGTCGATGTTTAGCCTAAAAGATAACGCATCCAAAATTGCATTGTGGTACTTATGCAACCATTTGGCGTCAAAGCAAGGTCAATTAATCGATTGCCAAGTTATGAATTCTCACTTGGCATCACTTGGCGCATTTGAACTTGAGCGTGACGAATTTATGCAAAAACTACTATCTTTAAGAGAAAAGCAAACACTATTTGATACCTATCAGCCCCAAGTTTTGCAGGATTCAGTATGAGTACGGATATACAACATATTCGAATAGGGTTGACGAATAATCACCCTTGTAGTTATTTGCCTGAACGGCAAGAGCGGGTTGCGGTGGCGCTTGATGAAAGGCTGCATACTGAAGAAAATTACCAGTTGCTCATGGCTAACGGTTTTCGTCGTAGCGGAGATACCATATATAAACCGCATTGCGAGCATTGCACCGCTTGCCAGCCAATTCGAGTCTCGATTCCAGACGTTAGATTATCAAAAAGTCAGAAGAGGCTGCTTAATAAAGCACAGTCTTTACGCTGGGAAATGAAACCTGAAATGGATGAGGAATGGTTTGAGCTTTACAGTCGGTACATCTGCAAACGGCATAAAAACGGCACTATGTATCCACCAAAGCGTGATGAGTTTGCTCGATTTGCTCAAACTAGCTGGCTGACAACGTCGTTTTTACACATTTACGATGAATCAGATCAATTGCTCGCCATTGCGGTGACAGATTTGATGCCACAATGCTCGAGTGCTTTTTATACTTTCTTTGACCCTGACTACGAGTTATCTCTTGGCACGTTAGCAGTGCTTTATCAAATTAAATACTGCCAAGAAAACAAACAACAGTGGCTATATTTGGGATATCAGATTGATGAGTGCCCAGCAATGAGCTACAAAACACGCTTTCAACGCCACCAAAGGCTAGTAAATCAGCGTTGGCGAGGGTAGAATACGCCTCAACTTTACATAATTACTATTTAGCGGCAGAATATAGCCCGCTAATATTGCCTAATTTCTAAAGAGGATTAAATGGCTAAAGAAGACGTAATCGAGATGCAAGGCACTGTCCTTGACACTCTACCAAACACTATGTTCCGTGTTGAACTTGAAAACGGTCACGTTGTGACTGCTCACATCTCTGGCAAGATGCGTAAGAACTACATCCGTATCCTAACGGGTGACAAAGTAACTGTAGAGATGACTCCATACGACCTGTCAAAAGGCCGCATCGTCTTCCGCGCTCGTTAATCTCTGATTTTCGGATGCAATAAAAAACGGAGCAAGCTGCTCCGTTTTTTATTGCACAATTTTTTCCGATTTAATTCAGATAAAAAAAGCGTACGATCTTCTCGTACGCTTTTGCGTTTGTTACCGACTAACGATTAATGCATCGCTGTCTCTTTCTCACTTAAGTATTCAAACTCAAGCGTATCGTTGACCAGCGTTACCTTCACTGTACCGCCGTCAACTAAAGATCCAAACAACAGTTCGTTAGCCAAAGGCTTCTTAAGCTGTTCTTGGATAACACGCCCCATTGGGCGAGCCCCCATAGCTTTGTCATAACCTTTATGTGCTAACCAATGGCGAGCGTCTTGCGATACTTCCATTGAAACGCCTCTCGCATCAAGTTGCACTTGCAGTTCAACAATGAACTTATCAACCACTTGATGGATAACGCTTTCATCAAGGCTGTTAAACCAGATGATGTTATCAAGACGGTTACGGAACTCAGGAGTAAACACCTTCTTAATTTCCGCCATTGCATCGTGACTATTGTCTTGTTGAATCAAACCAATTGATTTCTTCTCGGTTTCCGCCACACCTGCGTTAGTTGTCATAACAAGAATGACATTACGGAAGTCTGCTTTGCGACCATTGTTGTCCGTTAGCGTACCGTTATCCATGACTTGCAACAACAGGTTAAAGATATCAGGGTGCGCTTTTTCAATCTCATCAAGTAATACGACTGAATGTGGGTGCTTAATAACAGCATCGGTTAGCAAACCACCTTGGTCATAACCGACATAACCAGGAGGCGCACCAATTAAGCGACTTACGGAGTGACGCTCACCATACTCAGACATATCAAAACGAAGTAGTTCGATACCTAGAAGCTTAGATAACTGCACCGTCACCTCTGTTTTACCAACCCCTGTTGGGCCTGCAAACAAGAATGAACCAACAGGTTTGTTGTCTACACCTAAACCTGCACGTGTCAGCTTGATCGCCTCGGATAATGCATCAATCGCATTATCTTGACCGAATACCAACATCTTCATTTTGCTATCTAAGTTTTTCAAAATGTCTTTATCTGAAGAAGAAACCGACTTCTCTGGAATTCGCGCCATTTTGGCAACCATTGATTCGATATCAGCCACTCCGACCGTTTTTTTACGACGGCTTGCAGGAGCAAGACGACTACGAGCACCAGCTTCATCAATGACATCAATGGCCTTATCTGGTAGATGGCGTTCATTAATGTATTTAGCCGACAGTTCTACCGCGGCACGCAGTGCTTTATTGGTATAACGTACTTCATGGTGAGCTTCGTACTTCGGCTTCAAGCCCATCAAGATTTTAGTTGTATCATCCAATGAGGGCTCTACAACGTCTATCTTTTGGAAGCGGCGAGACAACGCACGCTCTTTCTCGAAAATGTTGCTGTATTCTTGGTATGTCGTCGAACCAATACAACGCAACTTACCGCTACTTAAAAGAGGCTTAATAAGATTTGCTGCATCGACTTGACCACCAGATGCCGCGCCTGCACCGATGATGGTATGTATTTCATCGATGAACAAAATGGCATCTTCTTCTTTTTCAAGTTGTTTCAAAATCGCCTTGAAGCGCTTTTCAAAATCACCGCGATATTTGGTACCAGCGAGCAAAGAACCAATATCTAGTGAATAAATCACGCTGTTTTGAATAACCTCAGGGACCTGCCCTTCGACAATTCGCCATGCAAGACCTTCCGCAATGGCTGTTTTACCAACCCCTGCCTCACCCACTAGTAGTGGATTATTCTTGCGGCGTCGACAAAGTACCTGAATAGTGCGCTCTAACTCTTTATCACGTCCAATGAGTGGGTCGATGTTTCCATCTTTAGCGACTTGATTAAGATTCGTCGCAAAGCTTTCTAGGCGTTCTTCAGAATTAGGCTCTTCAACACTTTCTGAGCTAAACGAGTCTGATGATGAATCCTCACCTGCACCTGATGCTTTAGTAATACCGTGGGAGATGAAGTTAACAATATCTAATCGGGAGATGTCATTTTTCTTCAGTAAGTAAGCGGCATGCGACTCTTGTTCACTGAAGATAGCAACAAGCACGTTGGCGCCTGTTACTTCATTACGACCAGACGACTGTACATGAAAGACGGCGCGTTGTAGTACACGTTGAAAACTCAAAGTCGGCTGCGTTTCACGCGTCTCATCACTATCTGGGATAAGAGGCGTAGTTTGATCGATGAAAATATCGAGTTCGTTGCGTAAAGCGTCAAGATCCGCCTTACAAGCTAGAAGGGCTTCCTTAGCTGCATCATTTTCCAACAATGCAAGTAGGAGGTGTTCGACAGTCATAAACTCGTGGCGTTTGTCGCGCGCCCGAGCAAATGCACCGTTAAGGCTTGACTCTAGTTCTTTATTTAGCATAAGTACCTCCCGAAAAAACAACTGGGGTTGTTCGAGCAAGTCTTCTTTGTTTACGCTTGCTCCATAGTGCAAAGTAGCGGATGTTCATTTTCCCTTGCGTACATCGTAACTTGCGCTACTTTTGTTTCGGCAATTTCTGCGCTGTATGTGCCGCAGATTGCCTTTCCTTCATAGTGGACCTGAAGCATGATTTGAGTTGCTTTATCAATATCATGTGAGAAAAATCGCTCAAGCACCTCTATGACGAAATCCATAGGTGTATAGTCATCATTATTGAGTACGACATTGTACAGCTTAGGTGGCTGGACTTTCGTACTTTCTCGCTCCAGAAGATCAGAGTCCGGAGTGACCCATTCAAAATTTTTACTCATGGCAATCTAAAGATATCGTATCAAAGGGTTGATGTTTTCGACCTATAAAAACAATCTACCACAAGCGTGCAGCGCGGTGTAGTGAGTTATGGCACCGAATTCGATCTTTGATCGATAAAAGTTGCTACCTAATATAGAGACTAATGCACGTCTTGATACGGCGCAAATAAAAGATGCTTGTCGATAAGTTACACATTTTTTCTTATAAAAGAACTTTCTATTTATTGCTTTCGGACTATTGCAAACCACCCCATCATCTTCTATCTGGATCACACTTCCTCATTGAGAATACGGTAATTATCACGAAAACTTCATTTTTTATTCAGTCAGAGGATTCTTCTCCCATAAGCAACACGGACAGTATGGCTTTTTCAGTATGAGCCACTTCATAGGCAAATTGACTAAACTTCTGCGTATATACGAAAAACTGTTTGCAAATTTGTTAATCTCAAAAGTGATTTGTTTTCAATTATGTTTCTGTTTGTTGCTCACTGCTATTGACTGTCGAAATTCATTGACTACAGTGGAAAGTGTCGATGCATAAATCATCATTTTGAAACTTCTCTTCTTTAAGTGGTTTGATGAATGTGACTTATCATTGATTTGACGTTTGTTGGCATTCGCTGACAATGGTAGTACCAAGTTAAAGGTATAACTTGGTTGCAGTAACAACATCAGTAAAAAATGCATGAGGGATGTAAAGCATGGCTACAGGTACAGTAAAGTGGTTTAACAATGCCAAAGGATTTGGGTTTATTTGTTCAGATGAAGAAGAGGGAGATATCTTTGCCCACTACTCAACTATCCAGATGGACGGTTATCGTACACTGAAAGCAGGCCAACAAGTCTCTTACGAGATTGAAAAAGGTCCCAAAGGCTGTCACGCGAGTAGCGTCGTGCCTCTTGAAGGCCAAGCCAAATAATTAGAGCGCTGTCGAAATATAAAAATATTGCTCTCGAAACGCCACGTTGATGTTTTGAAGAGAAAAATAAACCCGCCAAGATAGCGGGTTTCTTACTATTTAGAGCACGTGTTACAAAAGGAACACTTACAACGCACTTACAGGATAGGAAACACGCCGAAAACGACGTGTTTTTTAACACTAACTTACTTGTTAATGATTGCGTTAAAGGTTTCGCTTGGACGCATCAATTTAGAAACCAATGCATCGTCTAGTAAGTAGTAACCTCCTAGCTCACCTTTCACGCCTTGCGCATTATTTAGCTCAGCAACGATCGTTTCTTCCTGCTCTGACAGCGCTTTTGCAATTGGTGCAAATTCAGCAGCAAGATCCGCATCATCCGTTTGCTCTGAAAGCGCTTTCGCCCAGTAAAGTGCAAGATAGAAGTGGCTTCCACGGTTATCTAGCTCACCCACTTTGCGTGACGGAGATTTGTTGGTGTCTAAAAACTCACCGGTCGCTTTATCTAGTGTATCTGCTAGAACCTGAGCCTTAGGATTGTTTGTCGCTACACTTAAATGCTCTAACGAAGCTGCAAGCGCTAGGAACTCGCCCAAAGAATCCCAACGAAGGTGATTCTCTTTTTCTACTTGTTGAACGTGCTTAGGAGCAGAACCACCAGCGCCTGTTTCAAATAGACCACCACCATTCATCAATGGAACAATAGATAGCATCTTAGCAGACGTACCTAACTCTAGAATTGGGAACAAGTCTGTTAGGTAGTCACGAAGAACATTACCTGTAACAGAGATAGTATCTAGGCCCGCTTTCATACGCTCTAGTGAGTACTTACAAGCTTCAACAGGAGATAGGATCTTAATCTCTAGACCGTCAGTATCGTGATCTGGTAGGTAGGCGTTTACTTTCTTGATGAGCTCAGCATCGTGCGCGCGGTTTTCATCTAGCCAGAATACAGCTGGAACACCTGTTGCACGTGCGCGAGTCACTGCTAGTTTAACCCAATCTTGGATTGGTGCGTCTTTAACCTGACACATACGGAAGATATCGCCTTCTTCAACCGCTTGCTCTAACAGTACGTTACCTGAAGCATCAACAACGCGAACAGTACCCGCAGCGTCTAGAATGAATGTCTTGTCGTGAGAACCATATTCTTCAGCTTTCTGAGCCATTAGACCAACGTTAGGCACGCTACCCATAGTGGTCGGGTCAAATGCGCCGTGCTCTTTACAGAAATCAATCACCGCTTGGTAAATACCTGCGTAGCTACGATCTGGTATCATCGCTTTGGTGTCTTTTTGTTTACCATCTGGTCCCCACATTTGACCAGAAGAGCGAAGCATTGCTGGCATAGAAGCATCTACAATAATGTCACTTGGTACATGTAAGTTTGTGATACCACGATCAGAGTCAACCATCGCAAGTTCTGGTTGAGTTTGGTAAACCGCTTGAATGGCCGCTTCAATTTCTGATTTTTGCGCTTCAGGTAGAGACTCAATTTTTGAGTAAACATCACCGATGCCATTGTTTACATCAACGCCTAGCTCTTCAAACAGCTTACCGTACTTATCGAAAACGTCTTTGTAGTAAACTTTTACTGCATGGCCGAAAATGACAGGGTCAGAAACTTTCATCATCGTCGCTTTCATATGAAGAGACAGCAGCACGTCTTGTGCTTTCGCTTCAGCAATCTCTTTCTCGAAAAATTCAACCAACGCCTTCTTCTTCATTACTGAAGTATCAATGACTTCTTTATCTAGTAATGGGAACGCAGACTTAAGCTCTTTAACTGTACCATCATTACCGACAAACTCGATTTTGACCTCTGTTGCACCAGAGATAGTTGTAGACTTTTCGCTACCAAAGAAGTCATTGTCTGACATGCTCGCAACATGAGACTTAGATTCTGCTGACCATGCACCCATTGAGTGTGGGTTTTTCTTCGCGTAGTTCTTAACCGAAGTCGGAGCACGACGGTCTGAGTTACCTTCACGAAGTACTGGGTTAACCGCACTACCTTTGATTTTGTCGTAAGCCGCTTTAATCGCTTTCTCTTCGTACGTGCTCGGCTCTTCTGGGTAGTTTGGTAAATCGTAACCTTTCGCCTGAAGCTCTTTAATCGCCGCTTTAAGCTGAGGAACTGAAGCTGAAATGTTAGGTAGCTTGATGATATTTGCTTCTGGAGTTTGAGCTAGTTCACCAAGCTCAGTCAACGCATCGCCAATGCGCTGTTCTTCTTTTAGATGCTCTGGGAAGTTAGCGATAATTCGACCTGCTAGTGAAATATCACGAGTATCTACATTGATGCCAGACGATGCTGTGAATGATTGAATGATTGGTAGTAATGAATAAGTTGCTAGCGCCGGCGCTTCATCAGTGATGGTGTAGATAATTGTAGGTTTTTCTGTAGGCATGAAATTTCCCTATTTTTTAATCAACTTGTTGGCTGATCAACTCAGCGTCTGAGTTGGTTTAATTGACGCATTGCTGCACGTTAGCAGTACATGTCTCCTCACTAACGCCACATGCGGTTCGCACTCTTTGTTGTAGTTTGAAGCTCTAAGCTCTGAATCCATGAGTGCACTGATATAATTAAACAAATAACACGAATTAGTCTATCATTCTGTGCGCGTTTGTTAGTTTTAGGCGCGCAAATCATATCCGATCATGAGAAAACTTAAAACTTTCAAACACAGTTCATTTACATTTTTGCAGGGTAGTTAACATGTCATCTCGTACAGGTCAGGAAAAAGGTCGCAGTCGTAACCAGTCTAAAACGGGCCATTTTAAACACTCAGGAGCTCGCAATGGCTCGAAGACTCGTACTCAGCAAGACCGCCGCCCTAATCGCCCAACAAAAAGCCAAAAGCCAAAAGTGGCCCCTAAAGATCGTAAAGTCATTATTTTCAATAAGCCTTACGATACGCTCAGTCAATTTACCGATGGCGATGGTCGCAAAACGTTAGCGGACTATATCCCAATCAAAAATGTCTATGCGGCTGGCCGATTGGACCGAGACAGCGAAGGTTTGATGGTACTCACTAACGATGGCATCTTGCAGGCGAAGCTAACGCAGCCAAAGTCAAAATCGCCGAAGACTTATTGGGTTCAAGTTGATGGCGCTCCTCAGGAGCAAGATCTTGAAAAATTGAGAAAGGGAGTAGAGCTAAAAGATGGTATGACTCTACCAGCCGAAGTTGAAGTTATTCCAGAACCACAAGTCTGGGACAGAACGCCTCCGGTCCGTTTTCGCGCAAATATCCCTACCACTTGGTTAGCCATTACCATTATTGAAGGAAGAAATCGTCAGGTGCGTCGCATGACTGCGCACATTGGCTTCCCTACTTTGCGCCTCATTCGTCATTCGATGGGTGATATCGTCCTTAACGACCTAATGCCTGGTGAATGGAGAGAAATCTCTCTCTAATAAGCAGAAAAGATAAAAGCAGGCTTAAAGCCTGCTTTTTAGATTCGTACTTTTTCAGTTAAGCCCTATCTAATGAACTAAGGGATTACTGCTCAGCAAGCCAGTTTTTAAATGCCTCTTTTTCCGCCTGAGACGCTTTCTGGTACATCGTCTTTAATACATCAACCATTGGGCTGTCGTTCGATGCGGCTGTTGAACGGGAATCACTAGTCTCAACTCGAGGCTCGATATCACTTACTGATTGTTGATGCTGATTCACAGTTACATAACTAACGGCAACACTCGCGATACCGCCAGCAATATTGTAGTTGCGAGATTCTTGAGGGTAATTACGACCAATTTGAACACCATCTGACTCTAATACATCTTCGACCAAAGCAATAGGTTGGCCTTTGGTATCCAGTAATTGCCAATCTAGAGGCGAGATGTTGTTTTGCGCTTGGCGAAGAGTTTTAAACTCTGGCAGTTCAAATGTTAGCTTTTCGTTTTCAGCATCAAATTTAGCAACGATTACATCACTGTAAACCGTCTTAAGGTTTTCGTTAATTTCGAATGTAGGTTGATATTTGAAGACAATTTGATTCGTTCCGTCAGGTAGTTCGATTGTCTTCTCACTAGAAAAAAGACCACCTTCTAGATCTGGCTTCTCCATGTTGACGGCCAATAACTTCACGTCTTCTGGAACCACTAAAGTCGTTGCAGCGTAGAGGTTTGTACTGGCAAAAATAGACAGTGCCATTGCCACTTTTAATGATAACTGCATAGAATTTTTCATCCTTATCTTCATAGTAAAAGACCCAGCATATAGCTGGGTCTTACAATATCAAACTGGGTATTGATTACCAGTAGAAACGAGCACCAACACCGAAGTTAGTTGCGTCGTCTGTGTCTTTGTTGTCGAAGTCAGTACCTTCGAAAGTGTAACCCGCTTCTGCGAATACACGTGCCCATTTAGAGAACTTGTATTCAACACCAGCGTAGAACCAAGAAGAGTCTGCGTCTACTTTACCTGCTTCGTCAGTAGACTGAGCTAGGTACTCGTAACCAGAGTATAGAGTTGTTTTAGGAGCAACAGCGAACATACCAGCTACAACGATGTAGTGTGAATCAACTGTTGATTTACCTAGCTTATCTTCGTTTTCGTTGTAGTAGTACGTAGCACCTAGAGTGTGCTCGTTTAGTGCGTACTCAGCAGTTACTTCAAAAGATAGGTTTTCGTTATCAGTACGCTCTGTGTGAGAAACTGTTTGCTCTACACCATTAAGAACTAGTTTTTTCTCTTTAGTTACGTTGATGTCGTTGTTCGCAGTAAGTACACCAGCGTGTAGAGATAGGTCGTTGAAAGATTTACCTACGAATACTTCTAGTACTTCTTCGTTAGAATCTTTTTCGCCTAGCGCGTAACCAGCTTTTAGCCAGAACGCGTCATTTTCGTAAGCGTATTTGATTTGAGAATCGTTGTTCCAAGCGTGACCGTATGCAGTTTCCGCTGCGTTACCACCGAAGAAGTAAGAGTAATCTGCGAAGTATACGTCATCAGCCCAAGTACCTTCTTTACCGAAGCGAAGAGTACCCATATCACCCATATCAAAACCGATGATGTGGCGACGTACGTATACAGAGTCATCTGTACGCTCGCTTGAATCAGCACCTGCGTCGTAGTTGTCACCTAGAGCAACACCGATTTCGACTTCACCCAGAACTTTTAGGCTTTCGTCAACAACGTAAACCGCGTTCACACCAGTACGAGAAGAGCTAGTGTTTAGCTCTGCTGTGTGATCAGTTTTTTCTGTGAATAGAAGAGTTGGACGTAGCTGACCGTAGAAATCTACAGAACCTTCTTCAGATTTGAATACTTCAGCTGCGTTCACTGAAGTTGCAGACGCAACTACAGCTAGTGCTAATAGAGTTTTTTTCATAATTAATCCACTGCCTTTTCTTAGTTCGGGATATCCTTGTCCGGTTCCCTTTTTTATATGTTTGAGGTAGAGCGTTAACAAAACGTTATACAGCACCTCCTCAAAATCTGGAGCTAAGAGTGCAAAAGATTATTCTGGCTGTCAAATTTTCTAAATACCAATGTAAAAAAAACAAAATATCATTACAAAACAACAACTTGGTGAGTTTACCTTTATTTATTCGACGAACATCTAACCAATCTCCATTATTATTTGTAATTTACAAAATTATTAACAAATGGTTTTTTAATCCAACAAGTAAATTTTAAAAAAACAAAAAAAGAATAAAAACCTACAAATCAGACCAAGTTGGAGTTTTATATTTTTCATATAATGAAATTAATTTCATTAAGATAAGGTTCAATATTTTTTTGTGAAGGAGATCTACATTCCTTATAAAAGCATTCCGTTTTGTGAACTACTGTACAACTAGTGATGTGTGCTACTATTCGCCTCCAACGCATTTGAGGCCCGTATGCTGACCAGTAACATTCAAAAATCGATTCGTAATAGCTATCAAAACCTTCAAGATCAACTTGATAACTTTGTGCCTAGAAGAGCACAAAACTACCTTGTTGCAGAGATTGCAAAAACGCTGTGCGGTCAGTATCACAAATCTAACCGAATACTCGTTGCAGAAGCAGGGACTGGAATTGGTAAATCGCTCTCTTATCTAATGGCGACCATTCCCGTGGCTGTACATAACAATAGGAAAGTGGTTATCTCAACGGCGACCGTCGCTCTGCAAGAGCAGCTCATAAATAAAGACCTCCCTCTTTTTCGTCGGATTACCGACCGAGAGTTTTCTTTTATTTTGGCAAAAGGCCGTCAACGCTATTGTTGTGCAGAAAAGCTCGCCACTGCTAGCGGTGCTGATGGTGGCCAGTTAGCCATGTTTGAAACCAAACCTAAGCAAAAAGATATAGAGCTGTTAGAAACAATGCATCGCTCTCTTGCGCAAGGTAAATGGGACGGTGACCGTGATTCTTGGCCTAAACCCATCGACGATAAGCTTTGGCAACTGATTGTCAGTGATAAACACAGTTGCAATAACAGTTTACCAGGCCACCGCGGCTGCCCATTCCAAAAAGCGCGCTCAGAGTTGGATAAAAACGATGTCATCATTGCTAACCACTCTCTCGTCATGGCAGACGCAGATTTAGGTGGCGGCGTGATTTTACCTGAGCCAGAAAATACAATATACGTCTTCGACGAGGCACATCACTTACCTCACGTCGCTCGTGACCATGCTTCAGCATCTGCGAGTTTAAAAGGTGCGGCAGCATGGCTTGAGAAGTTAAATCAGTCGATTAGTAAGTTTTCATCACTCGCAGACGAGAAACGCGTAGCTCGATTTCGCAATGACCTTCAAGACGCGGTTCAGAACTTGATACCGGCACTGACTCAATTGCCCAAACAGTTCGACCCAGCTCAATTTGAAGAGGGTATCTACCGCTTCGAACACGGTGAACTACCGGAGTGGCTAGAGAACCAATCCAAAGAACTAAAACAGTTCAGTAAAAAAGCAAATCAGAGTGTGGCAAAAATTGCCGATCTTATTGCGGAAAGAGTAAAAGACGGGGAGCTTGCGACAAGGTTGGCTGAACCAGCGCTTGCAGAGCTCGGTTTCTACATTCAAAGGTTAGAAAACCTAGCGCAAGTATGGCATTTAATGGCTGAACCAGCTCGTGAAAAAGGTGCGCCTTTAGCTCGCTGGTTAGAAACCCACCCCGATCGCGAGGGTGATTTCATTGTGAGTGTTTCGCCACTTGAAATTGGATGGCAACTCGACCAACAGATTTGGAGCAGATGTATTGGCGCCATTTTGGTTTCCGCAACGATGCGTGCATTAAACTCTTTCCATTACTTTTGCCATCAGGTTGGTATCGATGGAAAACCAGAATCAGGCACTCAGTTTTTAGCGCTTGCGTCACCATTCGATTACCAAAACCAGGCAGAATTGCTCATCCCTGCGATGAAATATGAACCACCAGCGCCTCAATTTACTGAATATCTTATCGAGATATTGCCTAAGTACTTGGAAGACAAGAAAGCCAACTTAGTATTATTCTCATCCTATTGGCAGATGAACCAAGTCGCGAAGGCACTCTCTTCGGAGTTCATAAAAAAAGGCTGGGCGTTGCAAGTTCAAGGTGAAAGCTCACGTCAAGAAATTCTAAAAAAACATAAAAAGTTAATAGAATCAAATAAAACCAGCATCTTATTTGGTACTGGCAGTTTCTCTGAGGGGCTAGACTTACCTGGCGAATTACTTGAAAACTTGGTGATTACAAAAATTCCATTTGGCGTTCCAACCTCCCCTGTTGAGCAGGCTCATTCCGAATACATTGAGAAAAAAGGAGGAAACCCGTTTATGCAAATAACTGTACCTGACGCAAGCAAAAAGCTGATCCAGAGCGTAGGTCGCTTACTGCGTAAAGAGAGAGATTCTGGTAGAGTAACGATTCTTGATCGACGCCTAGTCACTAAGCGATACGGACAAGCCTTAATCGACTCACTACCTCCATTTAAACGTAAAATAGAATATTAGAAGAATCACCATTTATGGAAATGATTGAGCCAACCATGCTGTTGGTGTTGGCGCTTGTCGCTTTTGTCGCAGGATTTATTGATGCAGTTGCCGGTGGTGGTGGCATGCTTACCGTACCTGCTCTACTTTCGCTAGGCTTGCCGCCTCATATTGCACTAGGCACCAATAAACTTGCCGCTACCTTTGCTTCTTCTACTGCAGCATTTACGTACTACAAAAAACGTCTATTCAAACCTCAATGCTGGAGGCGTGCATTCGTGGCAACACTCGTCGGAGCGACATTAGGCACGCTATTTGTAGATGCGATTAGTACGGATTGGCTGGAAAAAGGATTGCCGCTTGTTATTTTGGCGGCAGCGTTGTATACCGTTTTTCATAAAACACCCCACTCTGCTCATCAAAGTCCAATACCCGAGCCTTGCCCAAAACTTCATAAAAAACAGTACATGCAAGGCTTATCCATAGGATTCTACGACGGACTCGCAGGGCCTGGAACTGGGGCTTTTTGGACAGTAAGTTCAATGGCGCTGTACCGGCTGAATATCTTGCTCGCCTCTGGCTTAGCAAAAGCAATGAACTTTACCAGTAACTTTACCTCTTTGATCACTTTTGCATTCCTCGGACATATCAACTGGGTGCTAGGCTTAACAATGGGAGTATGTTTAATGGCTGGTGCTTTTGTTGGCGCGCACTCCGCTATTAGATTTGGTTCTAAATTCATTCGTCCTGTATTTGTTACTGTCGTCAGCATACTAGCCATTAAATTGGCTTATGACGCATGGTTTGTAGGTTTGTCATGAACATTTCTCAACTCCAGGAAAATCTAGAACAAATGGCGAAGCAAGCCGCTGTTCTTGACCGTCAAAGAGGCGAACATCATGTTCCGCTTTTTGATGAGCGTTTATTTGGTTGCCGCTCTCGCTTACTTACTCCTTGCGTAAAAGAAGCAAAAGCCACGCTGGATGCGATTGTGCGTGAGCAAAATGAAGGTAAGCTCACCGCTTTGCGTGCTGAGTACCTCACTGAACGGTTAGTGGCGCAAATCGGTGCGATTCAACGCGAGATTTCTACCACTAAAATTCGTAAGAATGAAATCAAACATAGCAGCCATTTCCGTAAGCCTATCAACGTGCTTTATCAGGAGCTCGCTCAACACCAAGAGTGGGCAAGACGCTTGCGCGAGATGGTGTTAGAAAAAGAACGTGCTGTCGAAAGCGCTCCGAGTTTTATGCGTGCCGACGCTCAAAAAGTATTACTAGCAACCGAGCAACGTTTAGCGCGTTGTGAAGCAGCACTTCTTAAGCTAGAGAACCAAATTACACATAGGGAAAAACATCAATAATGGCTGATCAACCAACCTCGCCTTTAGATGACGCACCTGAAGAGATCAAACTGGCTGTCGATTTAATCTATTTGCTTGAGAGCAATGAGATAGATCCAGAAATTGCGCTTAACGCTTTAAAGATCGTGCAAAACGACTTAGAAAACAAATTAAAAGCAAAGTAGCTCAGAGCGTTTCACTCCTTTCACCGAGACTCATTTTCAGTGCTCTTACACAATGATACTATTCATAAAAAGTACGCCCCCAAAAGGATAAATAATGAAAGTAATCAGCTTTAACATCAATGGACTACGTGCGCGACTGCACCAACTCCAAGCGCTAATCGACAAACACCAACCTGATGTGATTGGTCTTCAGGAAATTAAAGTTCACGATGAAGCATTCCCGATTGAAGCTGTCGAAGCCATGGGCTACAAAGTGTATTTTCATGGTCAAAAAGCACATTACGGCGTAGCAATGCTTTGTAAGCAAGAGCCTCTACACGTACAAAAAGGGTTCCCGACGGATAACGAAGAACATCAAAAGCGCATGATCATAGCAACGTTTTTAAATGAAAACGGCGAAAAGGTCACTGTGCTAAACGGCTATTTCCCTCAAGGGGATAACATCAGCCACGAAACCAAATTCCCATACAAGCGCCAATTCTATAAAGATCTGATGACCTACCTAAACGATCATCACAATAACGACGAGCAATTGATTGTTATGGGTGACATCAACATCAGCCCTATTGATGCAGATATCGGTATCGGCGAACCAAACCGTAAACGTTGGCTAAAAACAGGTAAATGTTCATTCCAACCTGAAGAGCGCGAATGGTTGAAAACCTTACTAGACTGGGGCTTTGTGGACACCTTCCGTAAGCTATACCCAGAGGTGAACGATCAATTTTCGTGGTTTGACTACCGCTCTCGCGGTTTTGATGATAACCGTGGCCTACGAATTGATGTCATTTTGGCAACCCCTTCTCTAGCGGAAAAGTGTATTGAATCTGGTATCGACTATGAGCTTCGTGGTATCGAGAAGCCTTCAGATCACGCACCAATCTGGTCAACATTTAAGTAATATATTGCAAAGCTATAAGCGAGACTCAACGCTAAGCTTAGTCCAATAAAAAGGGAGACTCAGTCTCCCTTTTCATACAAATTACCAGTTAATCACTGATTCAGCGGCCAAACCGTTTGACCATCAATAGTTATCGGTGTTTGAGCAAATTCGTTCAGACAGTAGCCTGTATTACTACTTGCAAAGTAAGTGAGCGGCATCGGCGGTAGATTCAGCGCCACAACCTGCTGTTTCGCTTTTTCTGTGAACGAGAACCCCCACATATCGAGATAGTTAGTCATATCTCGCTGAGAGATGTTGCTCAGAGCAATAAGTAACCAGTCGTTGTTCGAGATGCTATTTGCTTCTTCCCGAGAGTAGTTGGCGAAACCAATGCTCAATCGTCTCTCATCCCAAAGCGCATCGTCCGATTTTAAGCGGTTAAACTCACGTTCAATCAGGTGCAAGCGCGCCAATAAATGCCAACCATTTTTAAGCACACCTTCATGCTGCGCCGCCATCATCATTTGAATGTAAACACGAGCGCCCCAACTCCAACTGGTTTGATTTTGCGCAGCCATGTATGCGTTTGGATCCGCTTGAGTTCGGCTAGCTTGCAATAATTCAAACTGGCCTTTGAAATCCAAGCTTTGGCAAGTTGAAACTTTCCCCGTATTCTGGAAGAAACGAGACTTACTATAATACGAGTAGTAATTGGTCGTTGAATGCCCTTCCCAGCCTGAAAATCGGAATCGACCTTTTTCTAAACCATGACCAAGCTCATGTAAATCACCGTGACCGAGTGGGCTGAATGACCAGTAAGCATCGTAAGGGTTACCCGAACAACCATAACCACACGTCGCTTGGTCAGCGTTCATGTGCTTCACTATATCAATATTGGCGATTTCCCAACCTTGGTTTTGGGCGTATTGAATAATTTCAGGCACTTCATCTATGCCCGGCCCTTGGAAACCTGCCAGCACATGCGGGTAGTTGTGAACATATTCTTCTGTTGCAAGCGCCATTTCCGAAGGGGTAGACCACATTTCATCGTTGACCGACTCCAACATTTTGTCGCGCTTTGAGTGTACTTCAAACCCAGGAGTGATCAGCTCAGCCCAATCGAATAAATTGGCTTCTAACTGTTGAATAAAAGCGTCGTTGTCCTTCTCACTTCTCCAAACTGGATGCTGTGCCACATGATTAAATTTCAGTTCAACCGGAACATCATTTTTGTCAAAGTGAACCTGTACTGGACCACCATAAGGAGAAGTCAGCGTGATGGTTTCACCCGGCTTCACTTCATAGCCGAATGAAGTCAGCAGTTTTGGTCGCGTGTATCCATCTTTGCTGAACTCATGAGTTGCACCACTTCTTAAAGTGTTGATGACAATCTTAGTCGCCACATCATTGCTGTCATTACGTTTAACCGTAAAGGTTTCCCCAGGAAGCGCATACACACCAGCCGAACGGAAGTTACGCTTTGATTCCATATTAATCGTTGCACTGATTCTCTTTATGTCAGGGCTAAACTCACTACGGCTGAAGTTCCCCATATTTGGTTGTTTTGGGTTTACGCTTCGGCTGTTGTATTGCACGTAATCGGCAAAGTACGACTTTAGGAATTCGGTCGTTTGGGTTGATTGTTTGTCCATCGGGAAGACAACCGTTTGACGATAATGATCAGCCAGCAATACCATGAGTTTTTCGTATTGGTAGCCGTTTTGATTAAACAAATCTACTTTTTGTTCATCAAGCTTTTGCAACCAATGGCGAATGCTGTTTGCCCCTGCATAAAATTGACTGTCCATATTCGCAGTGTCAGGGCAGGATTTGTCATCACACTTTGACAAGTCAACGTTGAAATTTTGAGATTCAAAACGAGACAACAGCGCTTGTTGTGTGATGACAGAGTCCGGCACAACGTTCATCAACGATGAAGGTTCCCAGTCGACCAAGCCTAACTTACGCCAATAGTTATCTCCCACATAATCAACATGGAATTTTTCCAAAATGTCTTGGCCAAGATCAGTTAGTCCTCCATCCCAATGCAGGTATAGAACAGGAATTTGGGCTTGCTCAGCGTATTCCAAAGCTTCGAGTACTGGTTTGTTGGTATCTCCAGATTGCAGATGCTGTGACAAGATCAATAAGTTTGGAGTATTGGTTTGCAAGCAGCTAAGTAGCTTCGAACCATCGCATAGGTTGGCCTCGTTAAACGCCAACTCTTGTGAAACATTGTCTTTCAGCCAATTCCGAGTCGCTTGCTCATCCGGAAAGTAATAAGACTGATCCATTTGCGCGATGACGACGTTTGAAGTAACTCCGCCCGACAACCAAGTGACCAGGTTACTTAACCATTGCGTCATCGCCGCGTTGGAAGAGTCGGGAAAACGTTGTGCCGTTCTAAATGGGTTACTACCTAATAGTGCGTAACGTTGACCATTAGACTTTTCCCCGGCAACGCCAATTGACAGAGCTTGATCTTTGTAACCGCTTGCCATGGCCTTATTGGTCATCAAGATGGTGTCGTTGAAGCCATACTGAGGTGCCAAGATCGCGGCATCATGGGTTGGATCCCAATAAAGACCTGAAAGGCTTTTCGCAATTGCAGATTTGATCGTATTCGACTGCATCTTGTGAGCTTCCACAACCTGATGACTTTTACGAATGAAATCGCTCGGGTCAGAAACGAGCAGTGCATTACCAGTTTCCAGAGCCTGTTGAACTGGAGCTGGCGTTGGTTTTACTTGAGCATTAGGTTGTGATTCTCCCTCTCCCCCACCACATCCTGTGGCTAAGGCGGCAATGCCCAACGATAGAATTGTTTTTTTCATTTTTACTTACTAAACAATGAGTTTACCGAATGTTAATGTAAGTTAATGAATAATAAGAAAGAGTCTTTTATATCGGCTGGAAAAATAGGAATGAAGATAACAAAATTATCAAAAGCAATAGCACCCATTCCGGTGCTATTGCCTCTATTGATAATTAGCTTAAAGGACGTAGATAAGCTAAGAAACGCCTCTCTGCCACTTTGAAACACCACAAAATCATAAACGTCAGTGCCATGTAGAACAGCCCCGCCGTCAGGAAAGACTCAAATGGTGCATAGTAGCGCGAGTTAACTAGACGCGCAGCACCAGTTAAATCCATGATGGTAACGATGCCCGCGACTGCACTTCCGTGCAGCATAAATATGACCTCGTTGGAATAAGCTGGTAATGCTCGACGCAATGCACTCGGCAAGATAATACGTCTGTATGTCATAAACTTACTCATGCCATAGGCTTTCGCAGCTTCCACCTCACCTTTCGGCAAACCATTAATCGCACCACGAATAATTTCTGCGGTGTAAGCCGATGTATTCAGAATAAAAGCGACCAAAGCACAGAACCAAGCGTTCTCCCACAAGGTATCTTTCACAGGGAAAAACTGATCCATGCCGTAGTAAATCAAATACAGCTGAACCAATAGCGGCGTTCCACGGAAAAAGTAAATGAATCCCCAAGAAGGTAAGCTTAGAGCGTAATTGGTACTATTGCGTGCCACGGCTAATGGGATAGAGACACACAAGCCAATAACCAACGCTAATCCCACTAACCAAACTGTTGTCCAAAGTCCCTGAAGATAAGTTGGAAAGCTTTCAATAATCAAAGAAAAGTCCATAACTTACCTCGCATGAATACTGAACTTACGCTCAACAAGCTTGAGTAGCCCGGTCGAAACGCTGGTAAAAAATAGAAAGATGAGCGCGACAGCCATGTAAAAGGTGAACGGCATTTTCGTTGTACCTGCTGCCAATGAGCTCATTCTCACCATGTCATCCAGACCAATAATGGAAACTAACGCTGTGGTCTTAAGTAACACTAACCAGTTATTACCAAATCCAGGTAATGCATGACGAATCATTTGAGGAAGTAAGATTCTTCTAAACGATAAAGCAGAACTCATCCCATAAGCTTTCGCCGCTTCTAATTCACCCTTGTCCACCGCCATGATCGCTCCACGAAAAGTCTCCGCCATGTAGGCGCCAAAGATAAAACCAATCGTGAGTACACCAGCTATAAATGGGCTGACATCAATATAATCAGGTAAGTAAGACGTCCATTCATGGTTTGGATCACTCGAGGCAAACCACTCGTTGAGCGTTTCGTTGATGGAGTAAAGGCTGTTATTTAAAAGTATTTGTCCACCAAAGAAAATTAGCATCATCAGAACCAAATCTGGAATGCCGCGAATGACTGTGGTGTAAAGAGTGGCAATCGCCCTTGCCCATTTGTAAGGCGCTAACTTAGCTAATGCGCCAAGCATGCCTAAGACCATGGCGAGAATGAGTGAAAGCACTGCAACTTCTATTGTTACTAAAGCTCCTTTCAAAATCGAAGCTTCGTATCCTTGTAAATCTAGCATAGGTGAGTTCCTAATCCCTAAACTCAAAAAATCGACCGTTGACTACTTCTAGGAACAAGCCAACGGTCGCTTAATTACGTTTTATTCACCGTACACATCGTAGTTAAAGTATTTACCAGCAATTTCTTGGTAAACACCTTTCTCACGTAGTGAAATAATTGCTGCGTCGAGTTTCTTCGTCAGATCTTTGTCTTGTTTACGAACAGCGATACCCATACCTTCGCCAAACCATTTTGGATCGGTTAACGATGGTCCAACAAACTCATAAGCTTCGCCACCTGCTTTGTTGATCACACCCTCTTCTAGAGCAGACGCATCACCTAAAACGGCAGCAATTCGACCATTTTCTAGATCAAGATACGCTTCATCAAAAGAGCCATAACGCACAATTTCAACATCATCGCCGTAGTTGTCAGTTAAGTACTTGTCATGTGTCGTCGCACGTTGCACGCCAATTTTGACATCTTTAAGATTATCAAAATCTAGACCCGCACCTTTCTTAGCGATAAATTTATTTGGGATTTGTGCGTACTTACCAGTGAAATCGACTTTTTTCTTGCGCTCTTCAGTGATAGACATTGCTGCGATGATGGCATCGTACTTACGTGCAAGCAGAGAAGGAATAATACCATCCCAATCTTGAGCGACGATTTTGCACTTCACTTGCATCTCTTCACAGAGTGCATTTGCCATGTCTACGTCAAAGCCTTTTATTGAGCCATCAGTTTCTGTCCAGCTAAACGGAGGGTAAGCACCTTCGATACCAAAGCGAACTGTTTTCCATTCTTTCGCTTGGGCAACACCTGATACTGCCGTTGCAGCAATCGTTGCTGCTAATAACCACTTTTTCATTTCCATACTCCTGTGATTGCTATTTTATTTCGTTTTGTTTGTTGTGTTGGCTTAGGAGGCAATAGTCTGCCGCCTAACAAATATTAGTAAATGGATGAGATAAACTGCTGTAATCGTTCTGAATCCGGGTTTGTAAATAGCTTAGCTGGATTTCCCTGTTCTTCCACTAAGCCTTGATGTAAAAACATCACATGGTTTGATACGTCACGCGCAAACGCCATTTCGTGCGTGACCACCAGCATAGTTCGCCCTTCATCTGCCAAATCTCTCATTACCCCCAGAACTTCTCCTACAAGTTCTGGGTCAAGCGCAGAAGTTGGCTCGTCAAACAACATCACCTCTGGGTCAACTGCTAGCGCACGGGCAATAGCTGCACGTTGCTGCTGGCCGCCAGATAAGTGCCCAGGGTAATAATCCTTACGCTCATACAAGCCTACCTTCTTAAGCAAGACTTCTGCGTTTTCAATCGCTTGAGCTTTTGGCACGCCTAAGACATGAACAGGCGCCTCAATCACGTTTTCTAGTACGGTTAGGTGAGACCAGAGGTTGAAACCTTGGAAAACCATTGCCAGGCGTGAGCGAATACGTTGGACTTGCTTTTCATTAGCAGGAACAGATTCACCTGCTCTGTTGTTCTTCATTTGGATTAATTCACCATTTACCCAAATTTCGCCCGCGGTAGGCGTTTCTAGCAAGTTGATACATCTGAGAAAGGTACTCTTACCTGAGCCGGAAGAGCCAATGATGGAGATAACATCTCCTTTGTGCGCGGCAAGTGAAATGCCTTTTAAAACTTCATTTTGTCCAAATGTTTTGTGCAGGTCTTTTATATCTAGCGCTGGTACATCATTCATGCGCCCTACTCCCTGTGTTTTTGTCACTGCAATTAAGGGACTCCGCCCTCTCTAATTCGGAACAAATTAGCACCGCCCCTTGAAACTTGCAACAAATTATTAACCTAAATAATTCGAATAGAAAGATACGATAGACAAATTAATATGCAATATATAGCAACATATTCTTCAAAAGTTGAATATTAAATATAAAAAAGCCCCTTTCAAAGGGGCTTAATAAATTTACAAAAGTGTTAATTGAAACCTATTCGAGGTCGCAATGAATTAATTAAAACGACTGACTACCAACGAGTTTGAAGTACGTAATGTCACTTCATTTTCTAAGCCTTCTTTTTCAGAAGTAATGATGCCATCTAGGTCTTCATCTAGTTCAGGCTCTGACGCTTCACCATTGGAAAAGAAGCTCATGAAAACTTTAGAATCAATATTACTATCTTCATTCACTACCAAAGCAGTGCGATTAAAATCGTCCGAAGCTGAAACTTTCAAACCGTTAACGGCCGATGTTGGGAAGTTGTAGTAATGCAATTCTGGAACAACAACAGAATCACTATCACTTGTTGTGAAAATGCGATGTGTGACTCTGTAGTCGCCTGAAGTTGCAAAGTAAGCGACACGAGTAAAGCCTTCAGTAGACGATGTTAAGCCCATGTCCAGATCAATCACGGACTCTGCACTTCCTTGCGTTGATACACTTGGTTTTGTGTTCGGCAGGTTATCAATATTTAAGTAAGCACTCGGATCAACGTCAATATCCCATCCGTCAGAGATCGTTTCGTTAAGTAGAGACTCCCAACCATTAACTTGATTCTCTGAGAACGCCATGTATACCCAAGTTTCTTTATTCGTTGCACTAGGGCGATTATATTCAACGGCCGTTTTATCCAGCTTCAACGCGTCATATGCAAAGCCGTTAGTAACAAAGCCAATGTTGAGCGAGTCGTAAGTATAGTCAGAAGACGAATAAATGTTTGACGTATTATCCGCTCTAACTAAGGCTATCTCACCAGTTCCCCACGAACCAATACCATATTGGTAAAGCGCTTTGTCGCTTGAACCTGATTCATACTGAAACAATGCCGTTGGTTCACCTTTAAGCCCCATCAGTTCATCAGTAGGCAACATATCAGGGTTCGGAGACGTGAAAATATCGGTTTGCGAGACAAAGTTGTAATCTCCGCCACCTGATTCAGCGTTTCGGTAATCTAAGTTAGTAAACTTATTGCTTGCTAAGTTACCGCCAGTAAAGCATTTGTTCAAAGAGTCTCGGTTTAGTGCAAAAGTAGCATTACGTAGTTTCTTATCTTGCAAGAACTCTTTTGAAAACGTGTTTACGCGAGCTTCTTTGCCGTTAAATTCTATTGCTTGAAACGTTACAAAGCCGCCGTCAGGGATATCTTCAAGATAAAACTTAAAGTTATCAGTGGTAGGTTTGATAATGTCTCCGGATCTTTTGCCATCGGCATCAGAGTAGTAACCGATAACATAGTTGGTCACTTGCTCTTTTGACGCTGCACTATAGGTTAAAACCGTTTTATCGCCGTTCAGCTCAGTTTTGTGGTCATATACAGTACAACCTTTCGTAGTTGCTTCACTTTCAGTCATTGTTGCTGGTATAGCAAAATCAAAAGTAAACGCAGTTTTCGGCGCTGCACCACCGCCACCGCCGCCACCGCCGCCGCAACCGACCATTAACCCTGAGATGATTGCCACTAGTGGCAGTACTTTAAGCTGTTTCATGTCTTTTTCCTAAACTGAGCGGCAATGATTAGCCAAAAAATTGTCTTTGCTCTGTCCAAAGCAAGAATAAAGCCAGCTTTATATAATCATCGTGAATATTGACATTTAATCTGCATCTCGTGCAAAAGGACAAAAAGTTCTAATTTTATGCAACTTGTGTAATGAAATTACACAAGATCTCCGCATCTCATTCGCATGCCAGAAACTTTCTGTAGTTTTATTTCACAACCATTCTTAAAGTGATCTAAATCAATCACCCTAAATGGCTATCTTGCTAGACTCCTGCCAAAAGATGAGGCTTTTTTTGTGCCTCAACACAATAGGTTATTAGCTATGCTTAGGCACAGTGTCGACGTGTAACAAATCTAACAATAGCTAGCATAAGCGTGCCGCAGGATGCGGATTAACACAATTGAATGAAGAATTCATAACTTTTAAATATATGAGGAATCTATGTCAGACGCAGTTAACAAAACGCACTCTGATTCAGATATCGAGACCAAGAGCTACCGTGAGCTTCATCGTCCAGCATCTGAGTTCGCAAGCCGTTCAGACTACCTAGACCACGAACTACAAATCATGAAGCCACGTCGTTTTGGCTTGAACTTGCCAGGTCGTGACTTCCGCTTTGAGCTTGAAGACCTTGTTCCAGCGCTTGCTGGTACTATCGGTATTATCGCAATGTACTCTGCGGTAATGATGTCTTGGGCTGAAGGTCTTACTGCAGCATGGGACCACGTAAACTTAGGCAAGGACTTTGCTATCGAAGTTGCGCGTGTAGAAATGCTCATCCCTGCACTTCTTTTCTGTGTACTTGCCTCTGGTTTTATTAACCCTAAAGCTAACCTAGCAGGCAACCACGGCCCAATGATCCCTCTTATTGGTACCATCGCTCTTGCTGGTGCTCACCCTCTTGCATTAGCAATTCTCATTGGTGTGTTTGGTTTGATTTTGAGCCTCTTAAAAGGTGGGTCAAAACTGGTTAACCTCACCTCTGAAGGTACGGCTGGTGGCCTTCTTATTTTCCTAGGTTTAACCGGAACCATGAGCCAAATTAACTCTATTCAAGCTTGGGCTGTTGGTTTGCAATCCGATACGGTTGCCGCTGGTAGCATGGGTTACATCGGTCTAATTGTTCTTGCGGTTACCATTGGCTTATACGCGTTCCTTGCTAAAGTGAACAAACGCTGGCTAGCGATCCCTGTTTGTGCCTTCACTGGGCTTGCAATCGCACTTGCTCTTGGCGCAGGCTTCGATATTAAATTCGTAACCGAGACAGGCCTTCCAAACCTAAATCCAATCTACTGGTGGGGTTCCACAGAAGAAGGTTGGATGCTTGGTCTTCCTAATATGGAACACTTCATCGCTTCACTACCATTCGCCATTCTTGCGGTAGCAATGTGGTCACCTGACTTCTTGGGTCACCGTATCTTCCAAGAGATGAACTACCCACGTAAGAGTGAGAAAGTGCTGATGGACGTTGATGACACAATGACAATGTGTTCCGTTCGCCAAATGGTTGGTACTGCAGTGGGTGGTGGTAACATCACATCATCTTGGGGGACTTACATGATCCCTGCTGCAATCGCGAAACGCCCTATTCCTGCTGGCGCCATCTTACTAGGCTCTCTATGTATTATTGTTGCAATCCTTGGTTTTCCTATGGACGTTGCAGTATGGCCTCCAGTTATGCGCGTTGCTCTTCTCGTTGGTGTATCTCTACCACTGCTTGAAGCTGGCATGCAGATGGTGAAGGACTCGAAAGACTCACAAGCAGCAGGTATCTGTATCTTTGGTTCTGCCGTTGTTAACCCAGTTCTAGCTTGGGCACTAACTATGCTTTTAGATAACAACGGTTTAATTGGAGATAAAGAGCGCGCGTCTCGCCTATCATTTGTAGACAAGATTGTGATCCCAGTAAGCGTACTTGTTATCTGTTTAGTTGCTATGCTTGCAGTTGGTATGCTTGAAGGCCAGTATGGCATCCAAGCTTGGCTATAAGCTAGCAGTCCAGAAATTTGTGGGTAGCGCTCGTCGCTACCCCATTTTTATCGAGATTTTTGAGGATTTATTGATTTAGTTTAAGGTTTGCAAAAAAATTTTAGTTTAACCTCTAACTGTTGCTTAAAAAGAGAAACGTTAAAACTAGTGACAATATTTATAGTTTTGTAAATCGAATACGTAAATTTAAGACTATAAATATTGTTATTCATAAGAGTGTACTGTTCCCCTCTTTTATCTGGGGATAGCTGGCTCAACGGCGAAGCAGTACGTATTTTTTTCTACTAAAAAGGTAGGTATGTCATGGCAGAGCAATTTGCTAAAGCTTGGGAAGGTTTTGCTGCAGGCGACTGGCAAAACGAAGTAAACGTTCGTGATTTCATTCAGAAGAACTACACTCCGTACGAAGGCGACGAATCTTTCCTAGTTTCTGAAGGTACTGAAGCGACTAACAAGCTTTGGGCTAAGGTAATGGAAGGCATCAAACAAGAGAACGCGACTCACGCTCCTGTTGATTTTGATACTTCAGTTATCTCTACCATCACTGCTCACGATGCAGGCTACATCGAAAAAGACCTAGAAACTATCGTAGGTCTTCAAACTGACGCTCCTCTAAAACGTGCGATCATCCCTAACGGTGGTATCCGCATGGTTGAAGGTTCATGCAAAGCCTACGACCGCGAGCTAGACCCACAAGTTAAAAAAATCTACACAGAATACCGTAAAACTCACAACCAAGGCGTTTTCGATATCTACACTCCTCAAATCATGGCGTGTCGTAAATCTGGCGTACTGACTGGTCTTCCAGATGCATACGGTCGTGGTCGTATCATCGGTGACTACCGTCGTGTTGCTCTATACGGTATTGACTTCCTAATGAAGGATAAATTCGCGCAGTTCTCTTCTCTACAAGAGCGTTTTGAGAACGGCGAAGACCTACAAATGACAATGCAGCTTCGTGAAGAGATCGCAGAGCAACACCGTGCTCTAGGTCAAATCAAAGAAATGGCTGCAAAATACGGTTGTGATATTTCTCGTCCTGCTGAAACTGCGCAAGAAGCTATTCAGTGGACTTACTTCGGTTACCTAGCTGCTGTTAAATCTCAAAACGGTGCGGCTATGTCTCTAGGTCGTACTTCTACATTCCTAGACATCTTCATCGAACGTGATATCGCGGCTGGTAAGTTAACTGAAGAACAAGCTCAGGAAATGATCGACCACTTCGTAATGAAACTACGTATGGTTCGTTTCCTACGTACTCCTGAGTACGATGATCTATTCTCTGGCGACCCTATCTGGGCAACTGAGTCTATGGGTGGTATGGGTCTTGACGGTCGTACGCTAGTTACTCGTACAAACTTCCGTTTCCTAAACTCACTATACACTATGGGTCCTTCTCCAGAGCCAAACATCACTGTTCTTTGGTCTGAGCAACTACCTGAAGGCTTCAAGAAGTTCTGTGCGAAAGTATCTATCGATACTTCTTCTATTCAGTACGAAAATGACGACCTAATGCGTCCAGACATGAACTCTGACGACTACGCGATCGCATGTTGTGTATCTCCAATGGTTGTTGGTAAGCAAATGCAGTTCTTCGGTGCTCGTGCGAACCTTGCGAAAACAATGCTTTACACCATCAACGGTGGTGTGGATGAGAAGCTAAAAATCCAAGTTGGCCCGCAAATGCCTAAGATCGAAGGCGATGTTCTTAACTACGATGAACTGTGGGAGAAAATGGACCACTTCATGGATTGGCTAGCGAAACAATATGTGACTGCACTAAACGCTATCCACTTCATGCACGATAAGTACAGCTACGAAGCGGCACTAATGGCTCTACACGACCGTGACGTTAAACGTACTATGGCTTGTGGTATTGCTGGTCTATCTGTTGCGGCTGACTCACTATCTGCAATTAAATACGCAAAAGTGAAGCCAATTCGTGACGAAGACGGTCTAGCAATCGACTTCGAAATCGAAGGCGATTACCCTAAATTCGGTAACAACGACCCACGCGTTGATGACATTGCATGTGAACTTGTTTCTGTATTTATGGGCAAAATCCGTAAGCTTAAGACTTACCGTGATGCAATCCCTACTCAGTCAATTCTTACTATCACTTCAAACGTGGTTTACGGTAAGAAAACTGGTAACACGCCTGACGGTCGTCGTGCTGGTGCTCCATTTGCTCCAGGTGCAAACCCAATGCACGGTCGTGACGAGAAAGGTGCTGTAGCATCACTAACTTCAGTTGCTAAACTGCCGTTTGCTGACGCACAAGATGGTATCTCTTACACATTCTCTATCGTACCTAACGCACTAGGTAAAGACGAGGGTTCACAACGCGCTAACCTTGCTGGTCTGATGGATGGTTACTTCCACCACGAAGCGGGTATCGAAGGTGGCCAACACCTAAACGTGAACGTTCTTAACCGTGAAACTCTAGAAGACGCAGTTAAGCACCCAGAGAAATACCCTCAGCTAACAATCCGTGTATCTGGTTACGCTGTTCGCTTCAACTCTCTAACTGCAGAGCAACAAGCTGACGTAATCGCGCGTACATTCACTGAGTCTCTATAAGACTATAGCGAAATAACGTTCTAGTAATACAACAAAGGCTGATGCTAAGTAGCATCAGCCTTTTTTTATTTCTTGAATGAAAGTTGTGATATCGCGAAAGACTTTTGCCCGCATTCTTACGTATGATGCGAAAAAAGTTAGCAAATAAAGTCTATGAGATTTAGCAAATTAATTATTCTTACCCTTCTTTCTCCAGTTGCAATAGCATCCACTAAGTCTACGGTTTCTTTTACCATCGACAACGATGGTATTTTTGGCGTCGATCAAGACTATACGAATGGTGTTTTCCTTTCTTACGCGACAGACCAACTGACACAAGAAAGCCAATGGAAATGGCTGAGTCTAGCTAACTCAGAGCACGCCAATATCGATAAAATAGAGTTGGTTCTTGGCCACAAAATGTGGACTCCAAGCGACATTGAAGCCGATTATCCACTAATCAATGATCGCCCATATGCCGGTTACCTACACACCGAAATCAACTACCTTTCCCTAACGAGTGACAAAGCTGTACGGTACAATTTCACCATAGGAGCTACGGGTGAAAGTTCGCTATCAGAAAAGGCGCAAGAAATCGTTCACGGCATAACAGGATCGACGGACCCTCAAGGTTGGGATTACCAGATTGAAGATAAAGTTGCGTTCAGCCTTGGTTACCGCGTATTTAACAAATTGATGCGCAGCGAAGAACAAAAAACACAATGGGAGATTACCAACATTAACGACATCAATGCGGGTAACTTCCGTAGTGATGTCTCTCAAGGCGTCATGTTTCGTTGGGGTACAAACCTAGCGAATAGCATCGGAGCCGCCAATATCAGCGTCGAAAGCCCTTTCTCAGCAAGTATGATCGCTCAGAACACGTCGAGTTGGTTCTTGTTCACCGGGTTTGAAGGTCGTTACCGCTTTAATGACATGACTATCGAAGGAGATCGTCCTGGCATTCCTGAACCGTCAGCGCCATACGACGTCACACTGCAAAATTGGCAAGCAAGTGCCGTCGCGGGGGTATCTTGGTACAACCAAAATTACGGTGCAAGCATCACCTTTACAATTAAAACACCGGATTATGAAGAAGCCCAAACCGATGTTTATGGGACAGGCTCGTTCTCCGTGTTCGCCTTTTTCTAAAAACTGGATTATCCCAGCATCGAAGTCAATCTAGATACACGGCAAGTTCTCGGGGTAGGTATTAACCACCTCGTGTTCAAGCGTTTATGTAGATTGGCTCCATCTATTTTCTTTCTTCAAATAACCTTGCCTTTAGTACCGACAAAGCTGTTTTAACCCTGCTTTTTGTAATAAAATAACAGCTAGAATTTACTAGTAATGAGAGCAAAAGATGTCAACAGCTGGTCGTATTCACTCATTTGAGTCATGTGGTACCGTAGACGGACCTGGTATTCGATTTATCGTCTTCTTGCAAGGTTGTTTAATGCGCTGTAAGTATTGCCATAACCGCGATACTTGGGACACGCATGATGGCAAAGAAGTCACGGTTGAAGAAATCATTTCCGAAGCGAAAAGTTACCGCCACTTCATGAATGCATCAGGTGGTGGCGTTACTTGTTCTGGCGGCGAAGCGATGCTTCAACCGGAATTCGTACGTGATTTTTTCCGCGCAGCTAAAGCCGAGGGCATTCATACATGTCTAGATACTAACGGTTATGTTCGTAAGCACACTGATGTTATCGATGAAGTACTGGATGCAACAGACTTAGTCATGCTTGACATCAAACACATGAAAGACGAAGTGCACCAAGATCTCATCGGTGTATCCAACCGACGCACATTGGACTTTGCTCGTTACTTGCAAAAAATCGGAAAGAAAACATGGATTCGCTATGTCGTCGTGCCTGGTTACACAGATGACCCAGAAGCAGCACACATGCTTGGTGAATTTATTAAAGACATGGATAACATCGAAAAGGTCGAGTTACTTCCTTACCACAAATTAGGGGCTCATAAGTGGGAGGCGTTAGGCTTAGAATACCCACTCGAAGGCGTAAACCCGCCACCGAAAGAAACCATGGATGAAATTCAATCCATTCTTGCTCAATACAACGATAACGTAAAATACTAAGTGAACCGCAAGACTAACCTCTTTAAAATACCAGCTTATTGCTGGTATTTTTTTGATTATATCTAAGCCTTATCAGTGAGTTTCTCTGCGGTCATTTAGGTATAAAAAGAACGATAGAAATGATTGCGTCATGTTCGCATAGGAAGGAAGTAACATGGATTTGTTTAACTTAGGCTCTCTTGTTGTCTCAATTTGGATAGTAGTAGTCTACTGCCTACCAGATTGGAAAAAAGTTGTTTGGCCCAAACTGGAAAAAGAAAAAGGATTTCAGCACCTCGTTTTTGCAACGCTCTTCTTTTTCAGTATTTTATGGGCCGCTCAAGCAGGTGTAAAAGAAGGATTACAGATTCATTTTCTTGCACTAACAACGCTGACGATGATGTATGGTTGGCGCATGGCATTTCTAATCAGTATCCCTGCAATGCTGGTCAACCACCTACTACATGATGTGTCCTTGCTACTCTTACCCACGTCGTTAGTTCTATCTGCCCTAATTCCGATTTTCATTAGTTACTTAGTGTTTCTTCTGAGTTACCACTACTTACCACGAAACATTTTTGTTTTCATCTTCGTTGCTGGATTTTTCAATGGCGCGATAACAGGAAGTCTGCACCTCATCATTAACTCTTTTTATCACCTATCAGTTGGTCACTACGATTGGGAAACCATTCAACATAACTACTTTGTTTTTGTGCCGTTGCTCGCCTTTCCAGAAGGTCTATTAAATGGTATGGCACTGGCGGTTTTAACCGTATTCAAGCCAGAGTGGCTGAGAGTATTTTCAGACCGAGACTACATATACAATCATTACCATAAATAAGTGTTTTCAAACTGGTCAAAAGTGACAGTTCTTGCCATTTTTTAGTATTAAATATGTGTTGAGATCATGTTTCACTCATGTCTTAAGCGTTAACCTAAGCACATTAAAAATGTATTAGATATCTAGTGAGGTCACCATGGAAATGTCAAACGCTCAACGTTTGATTCTATCAAACCAATACAACCTTATGTCTCAACTTGATCCAAGTAATGCGGCCAAATACAAACGCTTACAAACGATCGTTGAACGTGGTTATGAACTACAAATGCGAGAGTTGAACAAAGATTTCGGCTGCCTCTCAGAAGCAGAGTGTCGTGAGATCATCGACGTTATGGAGATGTATCATGCGATGCAAGAATCTTACAACATGCTAGAAGATGAAGATCGCAGCAACGTAGATCAGCGCCGCTTGAAGTTCTTGGGATTTGATATTGCTTCAGAAGCGCAACAAGTACATTACGTACGTTTTCTCATCGATTCTGAAGGTTTGTACCCTCAGTTTGACAAGGCAGATCATCACTTTAACAGCCAAATGCCGATGCTAGATAAATACCGCCGTATGCTGCAAACTTGGCGTAACTGCCCTCGTCAGTATCATTTATGTGAAAACGAACTAGCGCAAATCTTCAGCGCATAAAATGGTCGTCTAAGATGAGGAGAGCGCCCGCTCTCCTTGTTATTTACCCTGTCACAAACTTATCTAAGACTTTGCTCTCTTCCTACCTCTTTCACTTGCCTTGCTCAATGTAGAACAACGAATCACTGAGACTCTTCTGTCTTTGCCAAATATTTGATTTCTATTGCACCTATTCACGACATAAATTCGTCCTTAATAAAAGAGTGATTCAAATGTCACTTTTACAATAAATTCATAATTGTTAAGCAAAATTGCAAATCCCCGACTAGGCTTAAGTAGAGAAAGGCTGTGATTGAAAAATTCATATCCACCGCTCACCGTTGTAACGAAAAAACCGTCCATAAAGCAAAGTCTTTGGTGTTGCCAATCTTACATTCTGTACGAACCAAATGTGATAACAGGACGTATATTCAAACAACAACGAGCATAACTGTTGGTGGAAAGCCTGAATCAACGTTCGTCGGTAGACTGACTATTAAAGGGGAAAGCGACATGAGTATTTTCGACCACTATCAATCAAGATATGAAGCTGCAAAAGATGAAGAGATGTCGTTACAGGAGTTTTTAGCCCTGTGTAAAGATGACAAAAGCGCTTATGCTAATGCAGCAGAACGCCTACTGATGGCGATTGGTGAACCAGAGATAATCGATACGGCAAAGGATCCGAGACTAAGCCGAATCTTCTCGAATCGTGTTATCTCTCGTTATGAAACCTTTAAAGACTTTTATGGCATGGAAGATGCCATAGAACAAATTGTGTCTTACCTAAAACATGCGGCGCAAGGCCTAGAAGAGCGTAAGCAGATTCTTTACCTACTTGGCCCTGTAGGTGGCGGTAAGTCTTCGCTTGCAGAAAAGCTTAAGGCTCTGATGGAACAGATGCCTATTTATGTTCTTACTGCTAACGGCGAACGCAGCCCAGTGAATGACCATCCGTTCTGCCTATTCAAAGCCACAGAAGATGGCGATATTTTGAAAAAAGAATATGGCATCGAGCACCGTTATCTTCGCTCGATCATGTCTCCTTGGGCCGCTAAACGTCTTCACGAGTTTGGTGGTGATATCACCAAATTTAAAGTAGTGAAAGTACGCCCTTCTATCCTTGACCAAATCGGTATTGCCAAAACTGAACCAGGCGATGAAAACAACCAAGATATCTCATCATTGGTTGGTAAAGTCGATATTCGTAAGCTTGAACACTATTCGCAAGACGATCCAGACGCTTACAGCTACTCCGGTGCGCTGTGTAAAGCAAACCAAGGTTTAATGGAATTCGTTGAGATGTTCAAAGCACCAATCAAAGTGCTTCACCCGCTGTTAACAGCAACGCAAGAAGGCAACTTCAACGGTACAGAAGGCCTTTCTGCGATTCCATTCGACGGTATGATTCTGGCTCACTCAAACGAATCTGAGTGGCAGACCTTCCGTAACAACAAGAACAATGAAGCGTTCTTGGACCGTGTTTATATTGTGAAAGTACCTTACTGTCTACGTGTTTCAGAAGAAGTCAAAATCTACCAAAAACTTCTTGAAAACAGTGAGTTGTCTCAAGCCCCTTGTTCACCAAGTACGCTCGAGACTCTGGCACAATTCAGTATTCTTTCTCGACTTAAAGAGCCTGAAAACTCGTCCATCTTCTCTAAGATGCGCGTATACGACGGTGAAACGCTGAAAGATACGGATCCAAAGGCAAAAAGCTATCAAGAGTATCGTGATTATGCTGGTGTCGATGAAGGCATGAACGGTCTCTCAACACGTTTTGCCTTTAAGATTTTGTCACGCGTATTTAACTTCGACCAAACCGAAGTGGCAGCCAACCCTGTACATCTATTCTATGTGATTGAACAACAGGTTGAGCGCGAACAGTTCCCTGCTGAAACAGCAGAGAAATATCTCGAGTTCTTGAAAGGCTACCTAGTACCTCGATACGTTGAATTTATCGGTAAAGAGATTCAGACCGCTTATCTTGAGTCTTACTCTGAGTACGGCCAAAACATCTTCGACCGATATGTCACCTATGCAGACTTCTGGATTCAAGACCAAGAGTACCGAGATCCAGAAACTGGTCAGCTATTTGATCGCTCTTCACTGAATGCTGAGCTAGAGAAGATCGAAAAAACAGCTGGTATTTCTAACCCGAAAGATTTCCGAAACGAAATCGTTAACTTTGTGCTTCGTGCGAAAGCGAATAACAATGGTCAAAACCCGGTTTGGACCAGCTACGAAAAACTGCGCACAGTAATCGAGAAGAAAATGTTCTCCAATACCGAAGAGCTACTTCCGGTTATCTCATTTAATGCGAAAACCTCTTCTGAAGATCAGAAGAAGCACGACGACTTTGTCGCTCGCATGATGGAAAAAGGCTATACCGAGAAACAGGTTCGCCTACTTTCTGAGTGGTACCTACGAGTACGTAAGTCATCCTAACCCAGTATTGAGTTAGGTCGCTTGTGAAACATGAAGAGGGCTATTTCATGGCGCAATTTATAGACCGAAGGCTCAATGGCAAGAACAAGAGCGCTGTTAATCGACAGCGCTTCTTGAAGCGCCACAAAGAGCAAATAAAAGAGTCGGTAGCAGACGCAGTGAATCGACGCTCGATTACGAATACGGAAACGGGCGAAGACGTCTCTATCCCTCACAAAGACATCAATGAGCCTATATTTCATCAAGGCAAAGGTGGTGTTCGAGAACGAGTTCATCCCGGTAACGACCAATTCATTACTGGTGATAAAATTGAGCGTCCCAAAGGTGGCGGTCAAGGTAGCGGCTCAGGAGAAGGGAACGCCAGTCCAGATGGAGAAGGCCAAGACGAATTTGTATTCCAAATATCAAAAGATGAGTACCTCGATATTTTGTTCGAAGATCTCGAGCTGCCTAATCTAGAAAAAAACCAAATTGCCAAAATCACAGAATGGAAAACGCACCGTGCAGGCTTTCAAACTGCCGGTATCCCTTCCAATATCGCCGTAGTACGCTCTCTGCAACAATCTCTTGCGCGCCGTACTGCAATGACTGCTGGTAAGAAACGACTTCTTAAAGAGTTAGAAGACGAACTTGCTCGCATCAAAAATATTGAACCTGCTCAGCAGTTTGAAGAGAACCGCTTGAAGGCTGAAATTGAAGAACTGCGCAAGAAAATCGAAAGCGTGCCGTTCATCGATACCTTCGACTTACGCTTCAAGAACTATGAGAAACGCCCGGTACCATCGAGCCAAGCGGTAATGTTCTGTCTAATGGACGTATCCGGTTCGATGGACCAGGCAACGAAAGACATCGCAAAACGCTTCTATGTTCTTTTGTACTTGTTCTTAACTCGTACCTACGAGAATGTCGAAGTCGTCTTTATCCGCCACCATACCCAAGCGAAGGAAGTGGACGAGCACGAATTTTTCTACTCACAAGAAACCGGGGGTACCATTGTATCTAGCGCGCTCAAGTTAATGGATGAAATAGTAAAAGAGCGATACCCGATTGGTCAGTGGAACATATATGCAGCTCAAGCATCCGACGGTGACAACTGGGCAGATGATTCGCCAAGATGCCGGGATCTGTTAGTGAACAAATTACTTCCAAACTGTCAGTATTACTCTTACATAGAGATCACGCGGCGATCGCACCAAACTCTATGGCATGAGTACGAAAAACTCACTGAAGAGTTTCCTAATTTCGCAATGAAAAACATTCGCTCTGTGGAGGATATTTTCCCAGTCTTTCGTGAACTATTCCAAAAAGAAACGGCGTAAGGAGGCTAGCGATGAATACCGCAACGAGAAACCTCTCAGGAGAGGCGCCTAAAAAGCGTAACAGTAAAGTGTTGCCAGATGGACCAGATTGGACATTTGAGCTGTTAGAGCGATACCACAAAGAAATTAAGCGTGTCGCGGAGCATTATCGCCTAGACACTTACCCTAACCAAATAGAAGTGATTACTTCAGAACAGATGATGGATGCCTACTCAAGTATCGGCATGCCAATCAATTACAACCACTGGTCATTTGGTAAAAAATTCATTCAAACAGAGCAGAACTATAAACATGGTCAAATGGGGTTAGCCTACGAGATTGTGATTAACTCCGACCCTTGTATTGCTTATTTGATGGAAGAAAATACGGTAACAATGCAAGCACTCGTTATAGCGCACGCGTGTTACGGCCATAACTCTTTTTTCAAAGGTAATTACCTATTCCAAACGTGGACTGACGCCAGCTCTATTATCGACTATCTGCTGTTCGCCAAAAAGTATTTAGCCGAGTGTGAAGAACGATATGGCGTAAAAGAAGTGGAAAAACTGCTCGACTCTTGTCACGCGTTAATGAACTTTGGTGTAGACCGCTACAAGCGTCCAGAGAAAATCTCAATTACAGAGGAAAAAGCAAGACAAGAAGAACGCGAAGCATACCTACAATCTCAAGTTAATGAGCTTTGGCGCACGGTACCGACAGCCAAGACGAAAGAGGAAGACATTAAAGAGCGATTCCCAAGCGAGCCTCAGGAAAACTTGCTCTACTTCTTCGAAAAACATGCGCCGTTGCTAGAGCCGTGGCAACGTGAAGTTGTTCGGATCGTCCGTAAGATCAGTCAGTATTTTTATCCGCAAAAACAAACGCAAGTTATGAATGAGGGCTGGGCAACGTTCTGGCACTACACCATACTCAACCATCTTTATGATGAGGGCTTGGTGTCTGAAAAATTCATTCTAGAGTTCTTACATAGCCACACCAGTGTCGTGGCTCAGCCGCCTTATAACAGTCCTTACTTTAATGGCATTAACCCCTACGCGTTAGGCTTTGCCATGTTCCGAGATATTAAGCGTATCTGTGAAGAACCAACTGATGAGGACAAAGAGTGGTTTCCAGACCTAGCAGGAACCGACTGGTTAGATGCAGTGCATTTCGCGATGCATAATTTCAAAGATGAAAGCTTTATTAGCCAATACCTTTCTCCGAAATTAATGCGTGATTTCAAGCTGTTTGCGATCAACGATGATGATCATAAGAACTTTATTGAAGTCGCTGCGATACACGATGAGATGGGTTATAAACGCATTAGAGAAACCTTAGCTGCTCAGTATAACTTATCTAATCTTGAGCCAAACATTCAGGTGTTTAATGTCGATGTCCGTGGTGATAGATCGCTTACGTTGCAGTACGTTCCTCACAACCGCATCCCACTTGATGATAGTTACGAAGAAGTTCTAAAGCACGTGTACCGATTATGGGGCTTTGATGTCATTCTCCAAGAAGTGAAAGACACCGGTCACCGAGAAGTGTTAGCAACCTGCCCTAAACGGAACCAATACGACACTAACATTTAACTAATACCGCGATACAAGTAAAACAAAAAGGCTCCTAATTCAGGAGCCTTGTTTATTCTTAAATCTATATGAGCATTTGTTACGCTTGCTTTGCAACAATCGCGCGCACGGCTTCTAGGTCTTCGGGCGTATCAACCCCTGCCGCTGGTGCTTCTTTCGCTACCGCCACATGAATTTTTTCACCGTACCAAAGCACTCGCAGTTGCTCAAGACACTCAATCTGCTCTAATGCACTTGGTGCCCAGTGGACATACGTATTAATGAAACCAGCTCGATAAGCATAAATACCAATATGACGCATTAATGGGTTGGCAATGGTTTTGTCTTGTTTAGCAAAGTTATCGCGATCCCAAGGGATGGTTGCTCGACTAAAGTACAACGCATAGCCTTGCTCATCTGCGACAACTTTAACAGCATTCGGGTTGAACACTTCCTCTTCCGAGTCTATTTCTACAGCTAACGTCGCCATCGGGGCTTCACACCCTGATAAGTTATCAGCAACCTGACGAATGATGGACGGCGGAATCAAAGGCTCATCCCCTTGCACATTAACAATAATGTGGTCTGACGGAATAGCCATCTTTTCAACAACTTCTGCAAGACGCTCCGTACCTGATTCGTGGTGGGGAGAGGTCATACAAACTTTACCACCAAATGACGAAACCGCTTTCGCAACACGCTCGTCATCAGTTGCAACGATGACATCTTCCGCACCCGCTTGTAGCGCTTGTTCATAAACCCACTGAACCATAGGCTTACCACCAATATCCGCTAGCGGTTTACCAGGCAAACGGCTCGATGCGTAGCGCGAAGGGATGACAACCGTAAAAGACATTAGCGTCCCTCATCCATGCTCATAGCGCGAGCTTCAGGCTCTAGCAGAACTGGAATACCCTCTTTGATCGGGTAAGCAAGGCGATCCAATTTGCAGATCAACTCTTGATTATCTTTATCGTACGTCAGCTTACCTTTGCAAACAGGGCAAGCTACAATCTCAAGTAGACGGTGATCCATAAGCCGCTTTAACCTCTTTTATTCTATTTAAAATTTGCTCTGCATCGTTTGATTCAAACTGGGCAGATACAGGCAGATACCACCAATTATCTTGCGCATAATGGCTGCACTTGACGGCATCTTTCTCGGTCATAATCACATTGGTCCCTTGTTGAGCCAATGCTTCTAATTCTTGTTGATCAAAGTCTTGATGGTCAGCAAAACCTTTTGTAACTTTAACATCTGCGTTCATCGAGTTTAGTGTATGAAAAAAACGCGGAGGATGCCCAATGCCCGCAAATGCGACGAGATCTTTCAACTCCGAGACATCCACATGTTGCTTAGTCTTAAGATTAATAGCTTTAGAGGGTGCTAAAGCCATTGCGATTTCGCCCGTATGAGCTTGACCGCCATTGGTGATGGTAAAGTCGACTTCTTTAAGTCGCTCAATACCTTCACGTAAAGGACCTAATGGAATCAGGCTTTCATTACCAAACCGGCGATTCCCATCCACAATCACTAACTCAATATCACGGCCTAACGCATAATGTTGTAATCCATCATCCGTAATTATGATATCCACATCCAAATCTAGCAGTGCTTTCACAGCATTTGAACGCACAGGATCTACCGCAACAGGTGCTCCTGTACGGCGATGAATCAACTTAGGTTCATCGCCACAATGCTTCGCTGGCGTATCTTCTTTTAGCACTAACGGATAGGCAGGAGCCTTTGCCCCATAACCACGAGAAACAACCCCCGGCTTAAAGCCCATTTGCTGTAGTTGCTCAACAAGCCACACAACAACTGGTGTTTTACCATTGCCACCAGCAGTGATATTGCCAACCACAACAACAGGTATAGGCGCATTATAAACTTGCTTGCGGCCAGTTTGGTATTGCTTTCGCTTTGACTTGCTTATCGCTCCAAATAATAAACTCAGTGGCCACAAAAGCGGCCACAAGAGATATTTTATTGGATGGTTTTCAAACCAGATTTTTTCAATCACCGCGCTTATTCACCAAACTGAATACGGTGCAATTGTGCATACGCACCATTTTTCTTAATAAGCTCAGCGTGGTTGCCACGTTCAATGATGGCACCATCATCAACCACAAGAATTTCATCGGCTTTCTCGATTGTGGATAAGCGGTGCGCTATTACAAGTACCGTTTTGTCTTTTTGCAGCTCATCAAGTGCAGCTTGAATAGCTCGCTCGGATTCGGTATCCAAAGCCGAAGTTGCCTCATCAAGAATCAGCACTGGAGCATCACGCAATAGAGCTCGCGCAATCGCAACACGTTGGCGTTGACCACCAGACAAGCTAGCACCATTTTCACCAATCATGGTATCAAGTCCATCATCCATTTTGCTGATGAACTCCATCGCATGCGCGAGTGTTGCCGCTTTCTCGATATCACTGCGCTCATATTGGCCATCCGTTGCGTACGCAATATTGTTTGCTATCGTGTCATTAAACAAATGAACATTTTGCGATACTAGTGCAAATTGCTGACGTAAATTCTTTAGCTCGTAATCACGAATATCATGCCCATCTAATGTGATAGATCCACTGTCAACATCATAGAAGCGGTTGAACAAGTTCGCGATGGTACTTTTACCTGAGCCAGAACGGCCAACTAGCGCCACCGTTTTTCCTCTTGGAATATCGAAGCTGACATTTTCCAATGCTGGTTTTTCTGCACCAGTGTAAGTAAAGCTTACGTTTTTAACTGAAACATCGCCATTTGCGCGTTCAACTGTCAACTTACCTTCGTTTTTCTCAGGCTCGAGGTCAATTAACGCGAAGAGCGTTTGGCTCGCGGCCATACCACGTTGGAACTGAGAAGTAACGTTAGTCAGCGCTTTAAGTGGGCGCATCAGACCAAACATTGCAGAGAAGACAACAGTAAATGTACCTGGAGTCAGTTGCTCTTTAATCGAATCAATACTTGCTAAATAAAGAACGGCAACAATTGCAAGTGATGCAATCATTTGGATGATAGGGTTAGCCGCCGCTTGAGCCGTCACCAACTTCATGCTTTGTTGACGCATTTGGTTGCTGACTTTTTCAAATCGTTTACGTTCGATGTCTTGGCCGCCATAGCTCAACACAACTTTATGGCCTTTCAGCATCTGCTCTGCTGATGCAGTTACGTTACCCATCATGGTCTGCATATTTTTGGATATTTTTCTAAAACGTTTAGAAACAACACCAATACCCCATGCCACAACGGGAGCAACAGCAAACAGCACTAGCGACAATTGCCAGCTGTTGTAAAACATCAAGACTAACAGACCAATGATACTTGCGCCTTCACGGACAATGCTCACCAACGCTTGGCTAGTTGCCGCTGATACTTGCTCTGAGTCGTAGGTTATACGCGACAATAAGTTGCCCGTCTTTTCCTTATCAAAGTAAGACACTGGCATATGCATAAAGTGATTGAACACCATGCGACGGACTTGCATAACTACGTTGCCAGATACCCAGCTCAAACAGTAGGTGGAGACAAATCCACTTATGCCACGGATGAACATCATGGCAAAAATAATCAATGGAAGCGTGCGTAAAAAATCAGATTCAGCGTTCCCAAAACCTTCATCGAGTAGTGGTTTTAGCAGGGAAATCATATAGGTATCTGATATGGCATTAATAACTAATGCAATGACTGCAACGACAAGACCTGACTTATAAAGGCGAATAAATTGCCATAGACGCTTAAACGTCTGCCAAGTCGTTTCATCAGTATTTATCGACATAGAAGTGCTTTATTTTCTTACATTAAGACTCTCATTCTACTCCCTTACGCAGCATCTGCCTATACCAAGGCTCAAATGTATCGCTACGTTTGGTTTCTGAGTGCCAATTATCACGGTGAATAAAGAAGCTTACCTGACCACCCTCACCAGTATCAAGCCAAGTAATGCCAAGCTTTCGGTATGAAGCAACGACATTTTCCGCTGGCATTCCCCATCGATTGTTTTTTGCTAAAGAAGCAACCGCCACACTCGGGCTCACCGACTCGATAAATCGAGGATTCGATGAACTTTTACTCCCGTGGTGAGGGACTAGCATCACATCGCTTTGTAACTTTCCGGGTTCTCTAAGCAAAATCCACTCGCTAATGGCCTCAATATCACCAGTAAAAAGCATACTAAAGTTAGAAATAGGGTCAGTAAGTCGTAATACACAGGAGTGCGGATTATACGCGCGTTGAACAAGTGCAGGAGGCCAGAGCACTTCCATGTTTAATCCTTGCCATTTCCATTGGTCGCCTCTAGTGCAAGGCTCATATTCGATAAAGAATTGACTACTAAGTTTACGTTGTGGAGAAAAGGCATCTTCAATGAAAAAGCGGCCGCCTGCGTGATCATTATCGGAATGGCTTAGAATCAGTGTATCTATGCTTTCATAACCTCGTTGATGCAAAACCGGAGTGACGACCTGCTCTGCGATACTGCCGCTTTGCCATGCTTTACCAGTGTCATACAGCAACACCTTGTCGTCTTTTTCTACAACCACTGCAAGGCCATGACCTACATCTAATACATCGATACGCCAATGCGGTTCATACTCCGATGCAAGCTTGATACTAATAACGATGCCGAGTAACAAATACCACGCGTACTGAGACATGAACCGTTGAAATATTAAGCAAACCACTATCGCCATAACCAGCATTGTCATTTCCATGCTAATAGGTTGCCAAGAACCTATTGCGTACTGTATTGACGTGCTCAATGGCTGTAATGACCAGTCCACCAAATGCCACAGAGGCTTCGCTATCATTTCAAGAAACAAAGATGAGAACAGGGCTAGAAACATCAAAGGTACAACGATAAATCCGAACCAAGGAATAAATACCAAGTTGTAGGCTATTGAGGACAAACTAAAACCGGAGAAGAAATGGCCACTAACAGGTACGATTAAAGCGCTCAACATCAATTGAGTAAGCAATAACGCTTTTAATCGCGCTTTCCAACCTCCCCTTTGATGTCGAATCAAATTAATTGCGAACAATACCGCACAAACGGAGAGGTATGATAACCAAAAGCTCATACTGTAGGATGTAAAAGGTTGGACAAGCAGTTGTAGAGATACTGCAAGCAAAAGAACTCGCCAAGAAGTCCAGTGCACCAGAGTATACTTCTGGAGAACGTAAACAACGCATACCGACACTGCTCGCGTAGTAGGCAGAGAGAAATCCGCTAACCAAGCGTAGGCAACAGCGAAGATCAGCCCATATAAGCTAGGTAACAACTGGTATTGGGGTAATAGATAACGAACGGTACCGCCCACGACTAGCCCAAAAGTAAACGCCATACCAATATGTAAACCAGAAATGGAGACCAAATGCAGTAAACCACTGTCCCTGAGCGCTTGCCAATCTTCCTTAGACAACCAAGAACGGTCAGCAAAAACTAACGCACTTATTAACGAGAAATGATGAAGGGAAGACACATCATCAGCGACATCGGCAATAATGGATTGACGCAGAGATACATTAGAACGAACAATCCACTTAGCATCTTTGTTAACAACCGCTCGGGCGATAATATTTTTACCCATCGCGTGCTTTTCAGCATCAAAGCCAGCTTCGTTGCGTAGACCTGTAATCGGCTTTAACGAGATGGATGTCGTAAACTCACTGTTAACATCGAGTGGAAAAGGCGTAATAAGACGGATTTTAGGTTTAAGAAAAGGTAACAGAGTTTGAGAATTTACCGCTTCTATCGCGACAATACCTTCATAACCGTGACTTATTTGCGTAAAAGGGCTGTCAACTTTACCAATTATGGTAATATTCTCCCCTGCTTGAAAAAGGGCTTGTCTCTGAGACTCCAATACATTGCCGTGGACGATGACAACCATAAAGCCCGCAATTGCGCCTATGCTAATTAAGCCACGACGTAATTTGATTATTGAGCCAGTGGTTATTATTCCCAGCAGCAACCAACGCCAATCTGGTATTGTCGGCCACCAAGCCGACGAGATTACGCTCGCTACAAATAACGCCAAGGTCCAACTTTTTTCTGAGAGAGTCATGCTGTCCTATGCCTAGAAAGCTGATAAAACGCTTCATGCCAGATCATGAATTGATCAAACGCCAAAAAGCATTGAAGGTCTTCGGCAATGTGTTGTACAACCCGAACTTGTGGTGCTTAAACCGCCGCTCGGCATCAGGGGCTTTTGCTGTCGGGTTATTTATGGCTTTTGTTCCGCTGCCAAGCCAAATGATCATGGCCGCTGGCTTGGCCATTATGTTGGGTGTCAATCTGCCCCTCTCCGTCGCTTTGGTATGGATCAGCAACCCTATCACTATGCCTGTGCTATTTTACTTTGCGTACAAGCTAGGTGCTCTAGTGATGCGTCTTCCCCCGCAACCTTTTCATTTTGAACTATCGTGGGAATTCATCATGCAGCAAATGAGCACCATTGGACCTCCATTTCTATTGGGCTGCGCAATTTGTGGGGTTGTATCCGCGATTATTGGCTACTTCGGAATTCGAGGGCTTTGGCGCTACTCCGTGGTACGGAGCTGGCAAAAACGCAAAATAAGATAAGACCTTACTGCGTAAAAATCAGCATTTGAGCTATCAGTTGAGGGGCATCTAACAGTTAGAATGAAACGCGATGTTACTCAAGTCGGATAAATACAAAAAAGGACCGAATTCGGTCCTTTTTGTTTTTCGCATATTGTAAAACAATCAGCTATTTAGAACTCAGTACAGCCGCCGGATTCAACCTTGCGGCACGAGAAGCAGGATACCACGTCGCAAGTAAACTAAGCACTATCGCCGTCACTGACACCAATGCGACATCTGGCCAGTGTAGTTGTGATGGTAAGAAGTCAACAAAGTAAATATCACCCGATAAAAACTGATGACCAATTAAGCTCTCTAACCCTTTAATTAACGGAGTCAGGTTTAACGCCACTAAGACACCGATAACACTGCCGACGAGACTGCCAAATACACCAGAGAATACACCTTGCCAAACAAAGATCCGTTTGATTAGGCTATCTTTTGCTCCCATTGTTCGCAAAATTGCAATTTCCGCCGCTCGGTCTTTCACTGCCATCATCAACGTAGACACAATATTAAAACATGCCACGCCAATCACCAGTACCATCACCAAGTACATAATGGTGCGCACGAGCTGAATATCGCGATACAAAAAACCAAACTTTTGCTGCCAGCTTTTCAAATACACGTAAACATCAACCATGCTACCAACCTCGCGAACAATAGAAGGCGCATTGAGAACATCGTCAGTTTTTAGTGAAATGCCAGTGACCCCTTCCCCTAACCTCGCGTATTGCTGCGCATCCGCTAATGGTACTAACGCTAGAGAGTGGTCGATTTGGCCATTCAACGTTAAGAACCCTGACACCTTCACGCGCACACGCTTAGGAGCCTGCACTTTATTTGCGCCGCCTGTTTGCGGAATCATTAACGTAACGTAATCCCCCACGGCGACATTTAGCTCGTTTGCTACACCTCGGCCTAAGATCACTTGCTGCTGACCGGCATAAAAGTTTTGCCAAGCTGCTTGGTCAATAAAATTCGATAAGCTCGACACCGCTTGCTCGAAAGTAGGCTCTACGCCACGAACTTCTATCGCTTTTAGCTTACTGCCTTTTTCTGCCAAACCCGTAAAACGAACGTACGGTGCTGCCGCGACAACATGTTCATGTTTTAGAGCTTGATTCATCGTTTTGGTGTAGTCATGAAGTGGTCCATTAACACCTTCTAACTCGCCGTGTGGGATCACAGACAACACACGCGATTGCAGCTCGCGCTCAAAGCCATTCATTGCAGACAAACCGATAATGATCACAGCAACGCCAACCGCAATACCAATGGTCGAAGAAAGCGATATGAAAGACACCATCTTGTTGCGCTTTTTCGCTCGACTGAAGCGACCACCAATCATCAAAGCTAAAGAGGTAAACAAAACTAGCCCTCCGCAGATGCTGTATCAGTCACAAAACGATCTACGAGCAAACCATCTTGCATGTGCATTTGACGATCCATTTTTGCTGCCAGCTCTTTGTCATGCGTGACAACCAAAAATGCAATGTTTGACTCTTTATTGAGCTCGCGCATCAAATCATAGATAGACAGTGCCGTATTGTGATCTAAGTTCCCCGTAGGTTCATCAGCCAAGACCAGATCAGGTTTATTCACCAATGCACGCGCAATCGCAACACGCTGACGCTCACCGCCCGATAACTCGGAGGGTCTATGTTGCATCCGATGACTCAAACCAACTTTATCTAACAGCGCTTTAGCCGCCTGTTTTGCATCCGCTACTTTAGCACCGCCAATCATCAGTGGCATCGCCACATTTTCAAGCGCAGTAAAGTCAGCCAATAAGTGATGAAACTGGTATACAAAACCAAGGTGCTTGTTGCGTAATGCCGCCTGTTTGTTCGAGCTCAAAGCTGATAGGTTTTGCCCTAGAAAATCAACTTCACCATGAGTTGCGTCATCTAACGCACCTAAAATATGCAATAAGGTACTTTTTCCCGAACCAGAAGAGCCAACAATAGAAACCAACTCCCCTTTGTCGATATCGAAACTTACGCCTTTCAACACTTCCGTATCTAACGAACCCTCTCGGTAGACTTTACGAATATCACGACATTCTAATAGCTTATTCATAGCGAAGTGCCTCAGCAGGTTTAACAGAAGATGCTCGATAAGAAGGATAAAGCGTAGCAGCAAGGCTAAGAGCAATCGCCAATACCACCACTAAAAGAATTTGCAGTGAATCAATCAAGATGGGTAGATGACCACCAAAGCTGAATAGCGCCACACCAGCAGATTCAAGAATCGCATTTAGATTAAGTGACAAGATCACGCCCGCAGCGCCACCAACAATCGCGCCAATTACACCACTGCTTGCACCTTGCACCATGAAAATGGTCATCACTTGAGATTGAGTCATGCCTTGAGTTTTCAATATTGCGACTTCTGATTGTTTCTCCATTACCACCATGATTAAAGCGGAGATAATATTGAATGCAGCGACACCCACAATTAGACCTAGCATAAGTCCCATCATGTTCTTTTCCATTTTCACCGCTTGGAAAAGCTCACCACGCTGTTCGCGCCAATCACTCCATTGCCACCCATCAGGCATGGGTTGGTCAGCAAAATCCGTCACCATAAATGGGTCAGAGAAAAAGACACGCCAACCAGAAACCGTGTCTTTAGGGAAACGCATCAGCTTAGATGCATCCGTCATGTTCACAATCATTAATTGACCATCAACGTCCGATCCCGTATTGAAAATGCCTGAGACAGTAAAGTTTCGCTGGCTAGGAATACGGCCAAGTGGGGTAAACTGCGTTGCGTTGGTCACCATCAAGCGCACTTTATCCCCGATTGAGACCTTTAGTGAACGCGCCAAACTGTGACCCAAAAATACATTGTAGTCACCTGCTTGAAGTGACGATAATCGTCCGGCAATCAAATGGTTGCTAATCGGATCGCCTTTCTTAGGTTCAATACCGATGAGGTAACCAGCCGTCAGCTGTGCAGAACTCTGAATAACAGCCTCTCCTCTAACGATAGGCTCCGGCTGAGATTCACTCGACATCGCTTGAACAAATGGAGGGGCAGACTCGGTCATAGGCGTTTTTCCATCGTGTTGCGAAACCACGGCATGAGGTAGCACACCTAAAATGCGTTCTTTTAACTGCGATTCAAACCCGTTCATCACAGAAAGAACCGTCACCAACGCCATTACACCGATCGTAATACCCGCCGTCGACATATAAGAAACAAATCGGCTGAACCTATCTCCAGAGCGTCCCCGAAGATACCTTAAGCCAATAAACAATGAGATAGGATGATACATATAAGACAAACCAACTGGTTGTTTTGATATAAAGCTTTAGCGGATTATCTTACCTTACTCTTCTCATTAAGAAGACAAGAGAATCGCTAAATTTGTCAACGACATGCAATAAGTCTGTATTTAGGGCAAAAAGTTCAAGGACAAATCGGCTAAACTTGATAACTTCATTCAGTTAGCGATAATCAGTGCCCTATTTCTCTTTGTTTGTTGAGTGAGCAAGGAGCGCTCACTGGCAAAAGGATCGACTATATGACAGAGCAAGAATACTTTACCGTCCATCATAACCTCACCATCAACGTCGAAACGTTGAGTGCGGACTTTGCTTTGCCAGATGAAGAAACATTTGCCTCCGAAATTCCAGCACCATTTATTGTCGCCAGTGAATTTAGTCACTTAGATATGTTGGCAGACAACGCGCGTCTAGGGCTGAAAAACAAAGAGTTAAAGCATGTGATCAACTTGCTTGATACGCAAAACGCGAAACTTAACCTCTTGTTGAGCTTTATGCTTTCACAACAAGATGACGCCTCCATTCGATATCAAACGACGCAGTTTGGTGCTAGTCAACTCAGTTTCCGCTCAGATACAGCGTTAACTACTCAACAACTCGTTCGTGTTAAACTGTTCCTCGATCACCCTGCTGCGGCGATTTACTGTTACGCTCAAGTAGAAGAATGTGATGCTTCAGAGCAAGATTTCATTATCACGCTTAGATACAAGATGCTCCGAGAATCTGATCAAGATTTACTGATAAAGGCGGCACTGTATCAACAACAAAAACTTTTACGTCAGCGCTCGATGGAGCGAGATAAAAAATAATTCCTATGACAAAAGCAACGATTCTTTCCGTCACAAACCCTTCAGAGCGTGGCGACAAAAAACAGCTAGGTAATTTGCCGGGCGCAGCTCTACCTCTAGCCATTGCAGAGCTGGCCAAGCAGCATTCGAGTCACTCGCTACTCGTTGTGCCTGACCCGCAAATCGCTTTAAAGCTTCAGGCAGAGATTGAGCAATTCACCGACCAAACGGTAAGCCTGTTCCCCGACTGGGAAACGCTGCCTTACGATAACTTTTCTCCGCATCAAGAAATCATCTCTGAACGTATCGCACGCCTATACCAACTGCCAAGTCAACGTGATGGCATAACCATCGTCCCGGTCAGTACAGTATTGCAACGCCAATCGCCACGTGATTTTCTGTTGCAACACACTTTAATGGTGAAAACTGGTGATCGAATCTCGCTAAAGAAGTTACGTGTACAACTTGAAAATTCAGGCTACCGCCATGTAGATCAAGTATTTGGGCCAGGTGAATATGCAAGTCGTGGGTCTATTCTGGATCTCTTTCCTATGGGCAGCAATGACCCGTACCGCATCGACTTCTTTGATGATGAAATAGATACCATTCGCACGTTTGATCCAGAGAACCAACGCTCTATCGACGATATTCAGCAAATCCAATTGCTGCCTGCACATGAGTTCCCAACCACTAAAGAAGCGATTGAAGATTTCCGTACACGTTGGCGCACCCAGTTCGACGCACGCCGCGAGCCTGAATCAATCTACATGCAAGTGACCAAAGGCACGTGGCCCGCTGGTATTGAGTATTGGCAGCCGCTGTTTTTTGACCATACCGAGACTTTATTTGAATATTTGCCAGAAGACTCTCAAGTCATCACATATGGTGATATCGAATCTGCGGTCGATACTTTCTTAACCGATGTCGAATATCGATACGACCAGAAAAAAGTTGATCCGCTGCGTCCTCTTTTGACTCCTGAACAGCTTTGGTTGAAAAAAGACGAACTTTTCAGTCAACTAAAACAGCTCCCTATCGCTCAATTGAGCCTAGATAAAGTGGTTAAGCGTGCCGGTCGTCAAAACCTACCCGTACAATCGTTAGCCGAGCTTGGCGTTCAGCAACAAAACAAAGAGCCGCTCTCGCGCCTTCGTCAGTTTAGTGAACAATTCAGCGGAAAAATCGTTTTCTCGGTAGAGTCAGAAGGTCGTCGTGAAGCACTAACGGAGCTGTTGCAAGGCATCAAAGTTCGGCCAGTCGTACATGGCTCACTTTACCAAGCTCTAGACTCAGGTGATCGATTCAGCTTGATCTTAGGCGCAGCAGAGCATGGTTTCATTCACGAAGAGCTGAACTTCGCTCTGATCTGTGAAAGTGATCTACTTGGTGACCGTGTTATCCAGCGACGCCGCAAAGATAAAAAAGCCGTCAACAGTGACACCGTTATTCGCCACCTTGCGGAGTTAAAACCCGGTCAACCTGTGGTTCATATTGATCACGGTATTGGTCGCTACATCGGTTTACAAACACTTGAAGCCGGTGGCATGAAAACGGAATACGTCACCCTTGAGTATCAAAACGATGCCAAGCTCTACGTGCCAGTTTCATCACTGAATCTTATCAGCCGTTATTCTGGCGGCGCTGAAGAGAATGCGCCACTGCATAAATTAGGTGGTGAAGCGTGGGCAAAAGCACGTCGTAAAGCGGCAGAAAAAGTGCGTGATGTCGCGGCAGAATTGCTGGATGTGTATGCAAAACGAGAATTAAAACCTGGCTTCAAATTTGAGCTAGATCGTGGGCAATACGCAACATTTAAAGCAACATTCCCGTTTGAAGAAACAGATGACCAAGCGATGGCCATCAATGCCGTATTGTCAGACATGTGCCAGGCAAAAGCGATGGATCGCTTAGTGTGTGGTGACGTGGGCTTTGGTAAAACGGAAGTCGCTATGCGCGCAGCATTTGTCGCAACGGATAACAGTAAACAGGTCGCCGTACTCGTACCAACAACCTTGCTTGCTCAGCAGCATTTCGAAAACTTCCGTGACCGTTTTGCCAACTTACCAATCCGAGTTGAAGTACTGTCTCGTTTTAAATCTGCCAAAGAACAAAAAGTCATTCTGCAAGACGTTGCCGATGGTAAAGTCGATATTGTCGTTGGTACGCATAAGCTGCTTTCGAGCGACATTAAATTCAAAGATTTAGGTTTGTTGATCGTTGATGAGGAACACCGCTTTGGGGTTCGTCAAAAAGAAAAAGTCAAAGCAATGCGTGCGGATGTGGACATTCTTACCCTCACCGCAACACCAATTCCACGCACACTGAATATGGCAATGAGTGGCATGCGAGACCTGTCGATCATCGCGACACCTCCTGCACGCCGTTTAGCCATTAAAACCTTTGTTCGACAAAAAGAAGAGCCAGTGGTCCGTGAAGCGGTACTGCGTGAAATTATGCGTGGTGGTCAGGTTTACTTCCTGCACAATCAGGTTGAAACCATTGAAAAAACGGCAGAAGACTTACAGAAACTCATCCCAGAGGCACGCATTACCGTGGCTCATGGTCAAATGCGCGAGCGCGAACTTGAGCGAATCATGAATGACTTCTACCATCAGCGCTTTAATGTGTTGGTGTGTACAACCATCATCGAAACCGGTATCGACGTACCAACGGCAAATACCATAATCATGGATCGTGCGGACAATCTTGGCTTGGCGCAGTTGCATCAATTGCGTGGCCGTGTTGGACGTTCACACCATCAGGCCTATGCTTACTTATTAACGCCACATCCAAAAGCCATGACCAAAGATGCCATCAAGCGTCTTGATGCGATTGCTTCACTGGAAGACTTAGGTGCTGGCTTTACGTTAGCAACCCACGATTTAGAAATCCGTGGTGCTGGTGAGCTGCTTGGTGATGAGCAAAGTGGGCAAATTCAATCCGTTGGTTTTACACTTTATATGGAAATGCTGGAACAAGCAGTGCAAGCATTAAAAGAAGGCAAGGAGCCATCTTTGGATGAGCTGCTTCGTGAGCAAACTGAAGTGGAAATGCGAATCCCAGCGCTCTTACCAGATGATTACATTCCGGATGTAAACACACGACTGTCGATGTACAAACGCATTGCGAGTGTCACAAGCAGTGATGAACTATCAGAGCTAAAAGTGGAGCTGATTGATCGCTTTGGTTTGCTTCCAGACGCAACAAAGAACTTACTTGCCGTCTCAGAATTGAAAATTTCGGCTGGTAGTTTAAAAGCGAAAAAGATAGAAGCCCATGATAAAGGTGGATTTATCGAGTTTTACCCTGATGCTGACATAAATCCAGCGTATTTAGTTAAACTGCTGCAATCACAGCCGCAAAAATTTGCAATGGAAGGTCCAACTAAGTTCAAGTTTAGCGTACCATTGGTGGACCGACGTAAACGCATTCAGTTTGTTCAAGACTTACTGAATGATTTTAAACAGAATTTATTACCAACGAGCTAATAGTCGAATGAGAATACTGATCCCGTTATTGCTTCTATGTGTCTCAATGCCCTCTTGGGCACAGCGCCAATTTGATATTGAAGTGATCATTTTCAAGCGAGCAGTCGACGCTGAAAGCACAGCAGAATCTTGGCCGAATCAACTGCCAAAAATCGATATGGAAAATGTCGGTAGCCTAGAGAGTGAATCCTACCGCCGCTCTAAAGGCGTGACACTTTTGCCAAGTTCTTCTTTCCGTCTCAACGCGCAAGAAGCGGCACTAAATAATCATGCCGGCTTTAAAGTGCTTAAACACGTAGCCTGGCGTCAAGGTGACCGAGGTAAATCTAGCGCCCCAATTTTCCGCATCGTTGGCGGGCGAGATTTCTCTGATTCTTATCAAGCAGATGGCCGCCCAATCAATGGCAATCAAACATTTTCCAGCGACGGTTACAGTGAAGAGACGGTCAATGGTCCTTTATATGAACTAGATGGTCGATTCCAAATATACGTACAGCATTACCTCTTCGCCGAAACAACACTAGATCTGCGCGAACCAAGTGTTAGAGAGGTGCGTTTTGAACCAACCTCAACTGAGCAATTGGCGGATGACTTAGGTGAAGTAGATGGTAACGTCCAAGTCGGTAACTTGGCAGAAATATCGCCGACAGTAACCGAAGAGAAATTCCTGAAGAGTTATCGAATGGATCAAAAACGTCGTATGCGTAGCAGCGAGACTCATTACCTAGATAACCCGTTGATGGGTATGATCATTCAAGTTCGTCGGGTTCGATAAGCACGAGCGGTTCGACAAAGCGCAGCAAAGCTGCGCTTTGTTTTTATCTGCTATACCTCAGTTATTCCTAACCAACGCAGAGCAAGGAAAATAGCTGCGTTCAAGTATAAATAGACAGCTTTCAATTTACTTACACTCAACATGGAAGTCGTATTAGTTCATGAGTCCAGACTTTGAAATCATTGCGCCCCGCTTAGCGCTCAAGCTCATCCCTGCTGAAGAAGCACATTCACTACAACGATTACTTGCAGAATCCCCTTCGCTGCACCAATGGCTTGACTGGTGTGATAAAAACGTCACATTGAAAACCGCGCAGGACTTTCTGTTGGCAACCCGTCTTAACTGGGTCAAAACTGAGGCTTTTGGTTTCGGTATCTATGAGCGGCAAAGTAACACTTTGGTTGGAATGGCAGCGGTTAATGAGTTATATCATACGTTTAATATGGCGAGTATTGGTTACTGGGTTGCCGACCGCTATCAACGGCAAGGCTATGCCCAAGAAGCCGTTAAAGCCTTAGCAGAATTCTGCTTCGCAAAGCTAAGTTTAACTCGACTAGAGATTGTTTGTGACCCCGACAACGAAGCTAGCCAAGCCTTAATTGAGTCCGTCGGTGCACAAAAAGAAGCCATCGCCAGAAACCGGTTTATTTTTCAGGGTAAGCCTAAAGATGGCGTTGTGTTCTCACTTTTACCGACAGATCTAACATAAAAAAAAGCCACCGACTTGCGGTGGCTTCTGCATTTTTTAAGATACAACACATCCACACAGAGTGGATTTAAAACCTTAGTGCAGCTTAAGGTTTGGACGCAGCACGCGATTAATGCGGCCGACGAGCATCATCAGACCGGTTTTGAATACACCGTGCAACGCCATTAGGTGCATGCGATACAATGAGATGTAAACGACACGAGCAATACGGCCTTCTACCATCATCGACCCTTTAGTTAGGTTCCCCATCAGACTACCAACGGTTGAGAAGCGACTTAGAGACACTAATGAACCGTGATCTTTATATACATAGTCTTTCAACTCGCGCCCGTTGATCTTCGCGACGATGTTACTAAATGCCTGGCTTGCCATTTGGTGTGCAGCTTGAGCGCGTGGCGGCACGAACGAACCGTCAGACTGGGTGCATTGTGCTAAGTCACCAATAACAAAGATGTCATCATCTCGTGTTGTCTGTAGTGTGTTTTTCACTACAAGCTGATTGATACGGTTCGTTTCTAAGCCAGCGATATCTTTAATAAAGTCTGGAGCTTTGATACCTGCAGCCCAAACCATGATTTGAGCTGGGATTTTCTCACCATCTTTTGTAGTAAGGCCATCTTTTTCAGCTTTAGTCACCATAGTGGCGGTGCGCACGTTTACGCCCAACTTCACCAACTCTTGATGAGCAGCAGAAGAAATACGTGGAGGTAACGCTGGTAAAATACGCTCACCTGCTTCAATCAGATTGACGTTCAACTTGCTAGAATCAAGATCACCGAAGCCATAAGTGCGCAGCTCTTTAACAGCATTATGTAACTCAGCTGATAGTTCAACGCCAGTTGCACCAGCACCAACAATCGCAATATCGACCGTACCGTTACCGTTTTTCGCGTGCAGCTTTAGGAACTCGTTGTTCATTTCTGTACGGAAACGGTGTGCTTGCTCAGGGCTGTCTAGGAAAATACAGTTTTCACGAACGCCAGGCGTATTGAAGTCGTTTGATGTCGAGCCAATCGCCATCACTAGAATGTCGTATTCTAGCTCACGGCTTGGCATAAGAAGTTCACCGTGTTCGTCTTTAAGCTCACTTAAGATGATAACTTTACGTTCACGGTCGATGTCTTGAAGACTACCCATTTGGAAGTCGAAGCTGTGGTTTTTTGCATGAGCTCGATAGCTCAGTGCATCTACTCCTTCGTCCAAAGAACCTGTAGCAACCTCATGCAATAATGGCTTCCACAAGTGGCTCGCTTTTCGATCGACTAGCGTAATTTGCGCACGGTTTTTGCGACCTAGAGTTCGACCAAGCTTAGTTGCCAACTCAAGACCACCTGCACCGCCGCCTACAACGATAATGCGTGTCACAATGATTTTCCTCTACAAAAATGAATATATGGGGTTCAGCTCGATGCATGACTCACAAACATTTGTGGCATCCATCCAACCGATGAATTCTTGGTTCTTAGAGGTGTCTCAATTACTTGGATTAAAAAACTGCCACTCACCTTGATTCTTTATCTATCAATGACTTGTCAGGGTTTGGCATGTTTATCTGGTACGCATACGACGCCAGAATTTTTTGGGCAAGTTTATTACTCGCTCTCAATTTTTTTTGATATTTATCAAATTATTTTAGTCCGGTTCATTATATAGAGACCAACTTTGAAGGCAACCAAAATCCGTGTAACGAGTACGGATTGACTACTTTTCGACTACTCTACAACAAGGTGTTCGTGCTACATAGGAGGTAAGTAAGAAAACGGTAAGGAGAACACAATATTCAAAGCGTTAAACCAAGAAAATGTGCCTTTCAAAGAGACAGTGGCTCGGCATACTCAAGAGAAGGAATCGCAGCAAAGCAGCCGATAAAAACGCCGCTTTACTGTCTACACTCAACATTAGTAAGTATTTTTAAATGCCTTTATCGCTTGTAAATGATGAGAGATTTTTTTGAACTTATGAGACTGAGTTTCATCCCAAATGATTTGATAGTGTTTTTCTAACTCAGCTGCCGTTTTCGAATTGTCATGCACTTCATCATCTTTAGAGAGAATCACTAAGCAGTGCGCTTGATTTTTCGCTCGGAACTGATCAACACATTTTGTTGCGATATCTTCATACTCTTCTGGGCGATCGATTCGACCAGCCATCGTTTTTTCTGGGTGCAAGTTCGGGTTGAACATCACTTGCTTGATACCGCATAGAAAACCAATTCGCTCAGACCAGTAACCACCTAAACCTACCCCACAGATTAACGGGTTTGGGTCATCAGATTGATCGATAACTTTAGACACTTCTTTTAACAAGTGTTGCATGTCGTGCTTTGGGTGAAGGGTGCTGTAATTGATAAAACGAACGTCGTCGTCGATAAATTGCAGTTGAAGAACTTTTTCGTGGTTACCCGGGCTTGTGCTGTCAAAGCCGTGTAAGTAAATAATCATCTGTACCTCTCCCTGTGTGTATCTGGTACTTTTATTAAAACTACCACTATTTCCTTACTGTTAAAGGGGAAAATATCACGAGTTCTCAAAACAGTGATCTTCCATACACAATGAGCCTTTCAACTCATACGCACTGTTTAAGTATTGTTCATCTCCCCACAATTTATAGGCAAGTAGATACCAGAGCATCGCCATCACCAAGGTTCTTGGTTGCCAAGCGTGTACACCTCTCAGCCAAAGAGACACATCTTCGATACCTCGAAGTTGGCAATACTGCTTTACCGCTTCTTCCACAGGCGCATTCGCGACCTGAATAGTTAAGGTCAAATCAAGCCTAGGGTCAGCAATCCCGGCATACTCCCAATCAATGACTTTCACCCCACTCTCCCCTCGCACTAGGTTGTAACACCCCAAATCGAAGTGACATAGGGCCAGCGGAACAGGTGCAACGTTCGGTTCCGTGCGCCACTTCATGTACAAAGCCTCAAACTCCGTCCCCACATACTGACCACCAAGCTCAAGCCAATAATGATCGATGCGAGAAATATATGAAAATGGAACCAAAGGAATTGCGCTTATCGGATATTGATGAATCTTCGCCGCAATGGATAATAAATTGCTTAGTGCTAAGCCTGACTCCGTCAGAGCCTCTCCTTCTATCCATTCCACCAGCAACCCTTGCTCATGAATAAAAACTGGCTTGGGGCCAATTTCCAATGAAGAGACTGCATTCAGCACTTGATATTCACTGTGACGAGAAATTGAAAAAGCCTTGCAGACATGACTGGTCGGTCGCCAGATGTATGCAAGGCCTTGAGAAGATTCCAACCGCCAACAACGGTTGGTGAGCCCCCCGGTAACAGTTTGTACTTTTACCGGAGGCTCCGTAAAGAAGCCATCGAGAGCGTTAAGACTCGGATCTAACTGTTTTGCTTGTTGCCAAGAAAACCATGCCATTGATGACTTCTCCACCCTGTTCGATTAAAGACCGAATAGGCTCTTAGATTGCGCTTTACGAATTTCAGTTTCATCCGCCCACTCAATCAAACCTGTTTCTAGGTCCATTAGGCGCATGGTCATCTTGTAGTATACATCTTTATCGCTACCTGCATTTTTCACAATGCTAGATAGGTTGCCGTAAAGCATGTATTGAGCACCAACCATTTTACCAAATTGGATCGCTGTGCTTTGGTTAACAAGCTCATCCGTATTTTGGAAGTTAAGTTGTTCACGCACAGACTCAACACGATCCATATCAACAAAACGGAACTTACCTGAGTTCAACATCTTAGTAGAGATCGTGTCAGTAATGGATTCAGTGTCAATATGTTCACTGGTTTTGTTCTTAATTCGCTCAACAAAAACGATAGGACGTTGGTCACGAGTAATTGCTGCTACAGAGCCCGACATCATCATGCTATCCACCATTTCAGCCGCGATTTTTTGTAAATCTGTTGAGCCAAAATCGATAGTCGTGGTTTCTGTTGCTTGCGCATCGCCGTAAGAGACTTTGTTAGAACAGCCACCTAAAATGACGGCAAGACCTAAAAGAGCAATAATACTTTTTTTCATGAGAGTTCCTTAGTTTTTCAATACCAGCGCATCGTTAGCGCGGCAGCTTCGGCAGAGCCGTTAAGATTAATCGTCTTGTGCTTCTCTAATTTGCACACGGAATTTTGTGCCATTTGGATTCACAGTAACTTCAGATAACGTGACTTGCTCAAATCCGCGCACAATCATTTTTCGCCACGGACCAGGTTTGGTATTCACTTCTAAACCATTGTTGTCATACCAATAAAATCGGTAAAGAATGTGCTGATCACCTTTGTAATTGCTACTCAGCAGCACGACTCCTCGTGGGCGATCATCAACGTAAGTGGTGGTGATGTTGTCAACTAATAAGCGACTACCTAAAACGTTATCATTAAAAAATACTTTTTGCGTTTGGCCATCAATTCGAATACCAGCCGTGTTTTCGGCGCATCCAACTAAACCAATAGCCATTGCTAAACAAACAAGCCATGCTTTCATTACAGTCTCCCTAGCTGTTTATGCCACACGGTTGAGTGTGCTCCCTGACGAGATACCCATACCAATGTAGTCTGCTGTGCAGGCACTTCAAACTGATAGGTTTGATCACCCAAGTTTAAACTTTGTGTTCCCGGTTTCACGATTTTTGAAGCCGTTTTCACTTGCGCTGGCAATGTTTGCCAACTTCTTGTATCTGGCTGTTCGGTCAATGTGTTCCATACATTGAAAAGTATGTTGCCTACATCATCGCCTTTTTTCGCCGCCTCTTTTCGGATTCGATCTTTTGCCCAAACACGAAGAGCTTGACGGATCACTATTGTAGTAAGACGTTCATTAAGATCGTTTTGCGCCATCGCATTAACATCAGTCAGCGTACTGGAAGGCAATATCTGACCATTTAAAACAACATCGCTAAAACGTTGAGCACCTCGGTTCTGATAATAAGGAAGCGCCAACGAATAAATCGCGCCATTATCGCGACTGTCGTAAATTGGTAAATCAATACGCCACCCTTTCATCGCCTCAACAACACCCTGCTCATCAATAACGATGACTCGCCCTTGTGACTGAGTTAATCCAGAAGGTGCTTTACCATACCGCTTCTCTAGCATGCGCAAGTCTTCACGCATGCCCAGCTTCTTAGCAGCGTATAAGGTGCTTTCCACAACTTGCTTGTTGTCTGGCATTACAGCGAGTGCTCGTCGGTAATCAACATAAGCACTGTTTAAGTCTCGCGACGCTTCATATAACAAGCCAGAAAGATAGAACAGATAACCATTTTGTACCGCGCTTAGTTTTTTACCAGCATCAGGGTAGTTCGCTAACACACTGCCTAAATTGGCAGACATGCCTTGCTTGTTAAGGTCTTTCTCTGCTGCTTTTAGCTCTTTTTCACGCGCCTTTCTTGCTGCTTCCTGAACTTGATTAGCTCGACGCACTTCAACTAGTGCCCCTTCTAAATCGTTTTTCTGTAAGTAATTTAGTCCTAGATACAGGTGCAAAAAGCCAAGTTCGTAATCGGCGGGATGATAGTCTTGGAGATTGTCGTTCACTGCGAGAGAGCCGACGCTCGTTGCCGTGTCTGACACAGATATCGTCGCACGATCTTGTTGAACACGTACAGCACGATCGCTGCTTTCTAGCGCATTTAAACTTGTTAGGTAATCTTCAGCAAGAAAAGAGATACGACCTTTTTCAAAATTGCCAAGTATCTCGCCACCCACTTCACTTGATTGAAGTTGTTTTGCTTTGGCATATTCCCCTGCAACAACGGCTTGATAAACTTCTTGATTCTGGTTGCTGTAATGGCTAAACAGATTGCCCGCAGATAAATTCGCGCAGCCAGAGGCCATTAAAGCCCAGCTCATCAGCCCTAACAGCTTTACACCTAGTTTCACATTTATCTCCACAAATGTGTCATTCGACAGGAAAAAGAAGTGGGTGAATCACCACCCACTTTTAAAAGCTTAGCTCAATACCATTGGACCTAGAGGGCGGCCGCCTAGTAGGTGCATGTGAATATGGTAAACCTCTTGGCCACCATGTGGATTACAATTAACGATCAGGCGATAGCCGTCTTCAGCAATACCTTCTTCTTTCGCTAACTTTCTAGCAACAGTGAACAAACGCCCCATCATTGCTTCATCTTCAGCTTCTACATCATTCGTTGTTGGGATCAGTTTATTCGGAATAATGAGAATATGGCTTGGTGTGCGAGGGTTAATGTCGCGAAACGCAGTCACCAAATCATCTTGATAAAGGATATCGGCAGGGATTTCCTTGCGAATAATTTTACTAAAGATCGTTTCTTCCGCCATGAGGACTCCATTTTATAAACGTAATTAGACCCCAATTAGTATGCGCCAACCAAAAGCGGAGCTCAATAAAAACAGTGTTCACTTAACATTATTAATCAAATGCTAATTAACGAAGCTTTTTTTGTCGTGTGCGTCATAAAATGCGCGTCACAAACTGAATACAATCCAATGAATTTTGTTACTTTTTTAAGACAATTATTATTTTTATACCCAAGTAAACTCAAAAATGCTTGGGTAGCTTGTCTATTTTTGGGAGAGGAAGCTCACTTATGCGAGGTTCAGTTATTAAAAGGATGTATGCCGGCTTTGCACTGATCATCATCCTATTTGCCGTCACAATTGCCATTATGATGGGAGGAATGAGTGCTATTCACGGAAAATTTGGCACGGTTTCTAAATCATCCCTACCGTTGGTATCGTTATCTAATCAAACCAGTGTTGAGCTGCTTTCTGCCGACAAATCATTTAAAGACTTCCTGACAACAGAGAATAAACAACGCATGGATGAAATGCGTCAGGAATTTGCTAGATCTCAACAGCGCTTCGAATCCACATTGGCTCAACTGAAAACCGCAAGCCAAATCTACCCTTCTCTTGCCGAACCGTTTTCAGAGTTAAAAACGTTAGAGCAGAGCTATTTTACAGAAGCTCTAGAGGCCATGGACAACTACGAAGCAATGTTCGCGGCTCAAGAAGAAGTGCAAAAATCCTCACGCCGCTTCCAAAAACTGAATACCGAACTTTCGGTTGGTCTTAAAGAATATGTGGCAGATCAAACCAGCATTTCTGTCAAAGTCATGGCAAAGAGCTACTTTATCAAGTTAAAAGATGCCGAAGTAATTACCTCTGATGCCCTCGCCAGTTCCAACCCTGAGTTTGTTACGCAAGCCGTAGCTAAAAACCGCAAAGCAGTAACGCACTTGAATTACGCATTCCGCGGGTTGGTGACTCAGCTTCCTGAGCTAGAAAAAGCATTTGGCGAATCTGTAGAGCAATTTACTCGTGACGTCGGTATGCGTGGCGGTGTGCTAGACCAACATAATAATTACCTCAATGCTCGCGCCGCTTTGTATAACAATATCGCCAACCTAGCAAATAAAGTGGATTCAACCATGGCGATTCTTGAGCAATTTACGACAACCGCAACAGATAAGCTCAATGAATCATTGGCAGATGCAGGTGACATATATTCGGCCGGTGTAACGAAAGCCATCATCATTGGCGTTATTGTCGTTTTACTCGCGACAGCGATTGGCTACCACATCGCACAAAGCGTTCGCGAGCCGTTGACTCGTATTCTAAAAGTGTTAGAAGGCCTGACTGAAGGTGATATGACACAGCGTATCGATATTCGCTATAACAACGAATTCAGCCGTGTGAGTGGACACATTAACTCACTCGCCGACAACCTTCACGAGATCTTGGTGAAACTCAACGAAGCGTCAGAAAACCTATCGTCAACCGCGACAACCAACGAACGCACCTCTTCGCAAGCACAAATTAAATTGAGCTCTCAACGCGAACAAACGGCAAACGTCGCTACCGCGATGACAGAAATGTCTCATTCAGTGCAGGAAGTCGCGCAAAGTGCGCAAGGCTCGCTAGAAATGGTGCAACGCGTCGAATCTGCCTCTGAAGAAGGCAGAAATGTTATGAGCAGTAACATCTCAACCATTAATCAACTAGAAACACGTTTGAACGAATCGGTCTCCGCAGTTTCTGAGCTACAAAAGATGAGTGGTCAAATTGGGTCTATCCTTGATGTGATCCGCAACATTGCGGAGCAAACCAACCTACTGGCATTGAACGCGGCAATTGAAGCGGCTCGCGCTGGTGAACAAGGTCGCGGCTTCGCGGTAGTGGCAGATGAAGTACGAGTACTCGCATCAAGAACGACTCAATCAACCACTGAAATTGAATCTATGATCAGTAATCTGCAATCTAGCTCACAATCGGCAAACCAAGTCATACAAAGCTGTATGAGCGATATGGAGATGTCGGTTGAGCAAGCGTCAAAAGCGAACAGCTCAATGGAAGAAATCCAGGCGCTAATCATTGAGATCAGCCAAATGAGTACGCACATTTCACAAGCAGCAGCAGAGCAAAGTGAAACATCAACAGACATTGCTCGCAGCATTGAAGATATTAACAACATCGCCGATGAAAGTTTCCAAGCCATGTCGAGTATCGCACAAACCAGTGAGTCACTGACCCACTTGGCTCATCAGCAAAATGAATTGGTCCACCGCTTTAAGTTATAAATACTTTATAATTAAGAGCATTAATTAGTGCAATCAACTGTATAAGGGCGACTTTTTGTTAAGTCGCCCTTGTTTTTTGTCGGCCATGTCTACATATGATTAATAAGGCCAGCTCATCCCCTTGCACAACTCTTTTCGAGCGGCCTCATAAAAAGGAAAATCTATGGCTGTTCATGTTGGTATTATCGACCAAGACCCAGTGAGATTGGTCACTCCTCTATTAGATAATCGTACGCTAAGCACACATATCGTCTTCATCGGAGACAAGAGCCAGTTAGATATATTTGACCGACTGAGTGCCGTTTTAGATCAACGAGAAATTACTTCTGAATTTTTTGAAATTCCATCCGCTGTTAATACATCTCTGATCAAACAAGCAATTCAAAAACTGGCAAAAGACCTCCATGAACGCGGCGAAGATGTAAAATTGAACGCGAGCTGTGGTCTTCGTCATCGCTTGTTGTCGGTGTACGAAGTTTTCCGTACCTATCGCTGGCCAATTTTTGTGGTTGAGCCTAGTAGCGATAAGCTTTGTTGGTTATACCCTGATGGCAAAGAAGATACCCAAGTCGAAGATCACATTACGATTGCAGATTACCTCACTATCTTTGGTGCACGCGGCGAGTTTCACCACGTTGATTTACCACCTCTTCTTGATAAAAAATTGTATGAACTTGGTGAACGATGGGCCTCAAATGCGCTTGAACTTGGGCCAGGTCTAGCAACACTTAACTACCTTGCAACCACATGCCGCAAAGAACAAAAGCTTGATGTCGAGCTCTCCGAAAAACAGCAGGGCTACCGTGAGCTCAACATGTTGCTTTCAGATTTAGTAGAAGCAGAAATCGCCACCTATGAAAATGGCGTTTTAACGTTTGCAGATGAAGATGCTCGACGCTTTTCAAACGGTGAGTGGTTAGAAACTTTGGTTCACAGCACCGTGAAGCAAATCCAAGACACCATGCCGACGATTCAAGATCGATCGTTAAATGTTCAGGTTTATCGTAAACTTGGTGAAAGTGAAGTACGCAATGAGTTAGATGTCGCAACAGTTGTAAACAACAAGCTGCACATCATCGAGTGCAAAACCAAAGGCATGAGAGATGACGGCGACGATACTTTATATAAGTTAGAATCGCTTCGCGATCTATTAGGTGGCTTACAAGCGCGCGCAATGTTGGTGAGCTTCCGTCCTCTTCGTCACAATGACATTACTCGTGCTGAAGACTTAGGGCTAGCCCTGATTGGCCCTGATGAGCTTAAAGATTTAAGAACGCACTTAACGGCTTGGTTTAAAGACGCGGGCGGTTCAGACGAGATATAGTGCCATTAAGAAAAGCTAAAATTCACAACGATAAAAAGCAGCATTAATGCTGCTTTTTTTATACCTAAATTTTAGCTGTACGCATTTCTATAAGTAGAAAAAAACCAGAGGTTAGCCTCTGGTTTTTTCTGTTTGTTTAAATGCCAACTATAGAGGCTTAAAGCATTTTACGCGCTGCTTCTACAACCACTTTAATTGAACGCGCTTCCGTTTCTTTCAGAGTTGAATGATCTGGAATCTCTTTTTGTGTACGGTTGATGATAACACCAGCCACACAACCCGCTTTTAAACCAGAGCTCGCACACATTGTTAGCAGTGTTGCAGACTCCATCTCGAAGTTAAGTACGCCCATGTCTTGCCATTCTTGCATAGAGCCTTGGAAACGCTTAACAACACGACCAGAGAACGTATCGTAACGTTCTTGACCAGGGTAGAACGTGTCGCTTGATGCAGTCACACCCATGTGAACTGTAGCGCCAGACTCTTCTACCGCTGCTTTCATTGCGGTTGCTACTTCAAAGTCAGCAACTGCTGGGAATTCCATAGGAGCAAAGTGTAGGCTCGCACCGTCAAGACGAACTGACCCCGTCGTTACGATCATGTCACCCACGTTTACATGCGGTTGAATTGCACCCGTTGTACCAACACGTAGGAAAGTGCGAACACCAAGCTGTGCCAATTCCTCAACTGCGATAGAGGTAGAAGGACCACCAATACCTGTAGAACAAACCACAACAGGTTTACCGTCTAGCTCTGCACGGTATAGCGTGTATTCACGATGGCTTGCTAGAAATACTGGATTTTCCATTTGTTCTGCGATTTTTTGAACACGCGCTGGGTCACCAGGAATGATCGCTAGAGTCGCACCATTAAGATCAGCTTCAGTAACACCTAAATGGAATACAGCTTGAGACATAAGTCGCTCCTTATTGTGGCTTATTTTATGAACAATAAGCTCATTAATCAGTTATTGGGTACAGATGCACTGTAGCGAACCTTTCACCAACATAGAGTGATCACAATCACAATGACAAAATGTAATGAAAATGAAATTTCAAACAAAACTGGTATTTATCACACTTTAAGGGGCGTTAGATCATTTTGTTGCATAGCAATGCGTGATTTCAAGGACGAGAAAAACGTCTGATCGCATCAGGTTAATACGGTTAAAAAAAGCCCGATACACGAATGCCTCGGGCTATTAATGAGTGGGATCAATGGTTAGGTCAGTTATTTAATCTGCTTGGACTCAAAACGAAGTAATCTCAACGCATTCAATGTCACCAGTGCTGTTGCACCACTGTCGGCTAATACAGCAACCCACAACCCAGTAACACCAAGTAAACTTGTCACTAAGAATACACCTTTCAAACCTAGCGCTAACGCGACATTCTGACGAATGTTACTTAGCGTCGCACGCGACAGTTCTATCATGGCAGGTAGCTCAATCAAACGGTTGTGTGTTAACGCCGCATCAGCTGTCTCGAGCGCAACATCCGTACCGCCTCCCATCGCAATGCCGATACTCGAAGCTTTCATGGCTGGAGCATCATTGATACCGTCTCCCACCATCGCAACGGTATGTTGTTGTGATAGCTTCTCGACGTAATGCACCTTGTCTGCAGGTAACAAACTCGCTTTATAATCCAAGCCTATTCTATTTGCCATTGCTTCTGCACTTCTCGGGTTGTCACCCGTTAGCATCACCGACGTGACCCCAAGTTCCTTCAACATTGCGATGGCTTGCTGGGCATCTGAGCGCAATGTATCTTGCCATGCGATCACGCCAATGACCTCGTCATCGTAACGAACAATGACAACCGTTTTACCTTGTTGTTCCAACGTAACCACTTGCTCTTTGGCTTCCTGAGAAAGTGGAAAGTCTGCCTTTGAAGGCGTGACCACTTGGACCATTTTTCCATCGACGTAACCAGTGACACCAGAGCCTACTTGCGCGGTTTTATCCAACGCTTCAGGAATAGTAAGCCCCTGCTCTTGCACTTTGGTAACTAAAGAAACCGCTAGAGGATGACTTGAACCAACCTCGATTGACGCAGTTAGGCTAAGTAATTTGTCTTCATCCATATCAAAAGCAAAGACGTCAGTCACTTCTGGTTTACCTTGCGTCAGTGTCCCAGTTTTATCAAATGCGACAGACTCAACCTTGCCAAGCAACTCAAGCGCCGCTCCACCTTTGATCAATGCGCCCCGCTTAGCAGCTGCCGCCAAGCCAGAAGTGATCGCCGCAGGCGTTGAAATTACTAATGCACATGGACAAGCAATCAACAGCAGGGCGAGTCCTCGATAGATCCACGTTTCCCACGGTTGGGCAAATAGTAATGGCGGCGTAACGATAACCATAAGAGACACCAGCATCATTAGCGGCGTATACCAACGGCTAAATTTATCAAGAAAGCGTTCTAATGGTGCCTTACGGGATTCTGCTTCTTCAATCAAATGAAGAATTCGGTCTATCGCATTCTCGCCCTGACGGGAAGTCACCTGTAAGCGAACCACTTTATCGACAACCACAGCCCCGGCCATCACTTTGCCACCGGTTTGATGCTCAACGGGAACAGATTCTCCCGTTAACGCACTTTCGTCAAAACTCGCAAGCGCATCTTGCAAAACACCGTCGGCAGGCAAACGACCTCCGGGTGCGACTTCTATGATATCCCCTGGTTTAAGCTGCGCAGCTGGTACTTCTTTACGCTCTCCATCAATAATTAAAATTGAATTTTCTGGGACTAAGTCCATTAACGCCTGAACACCGCTTCGCGCGCGAGATGATGCATATGCTTCTAACTTTTCACCAATAAGGAAAAGCAATAACACCATTGCGGCTTCGGCGGTTTCACCTAAATATAAAGCGCCGAGAGCCGCTACACTCATTAACGTTTCAATCGCAAAAGGCGTACCGCTACGCGCCAACTTAAATGCTTTGAGCGCGATTGGGTATAAACCAAGTAAACACGTCAAAGTGAATAACCAAGCGCTTATTTGAGGGTCGATCTTAGAAATTACTGCCGCAGTAGCCATTGCACCAGCAATCGAGAGAATTTGGATGTTGTCTCTTATGACGCCAAGCCAGCCTTTCTTTGTAGTGCTTGGTTTTGGAGCATCAAGTGAAGAGAGCGGGAAACCCGTTTTTTGGGCTGTCTGCTCTATCGTAGCTATCAGCTCTAGACCATCAAAATCGACGACCAGTTTTTCTGTTGCAAACAAAACCTTGGCTTGGCTGACGCCTTGTAAAGACGTAATGGCTTTCTCAAGCTTTTGCGCACAAGATGGGCAATCCATACCTGACACAAGCCAAGCGTTCCGAACGGAGGAATTACTCTCCCTTGTGGGATCGTCTTCCTCGCCTGTGTCAACGCTGCAGCCTCCTCCACTACAGCAAGAGCTTTCAGAAACATCAACACTGGCCTGAGAGATATTGAGCGAAGATTTTACTGGCGCACAGCATGACTCGCTTGCACCAAGCGGCACCACAGTTTTGATTTTGCTAGATTGGCAACCTTGATGTTTTGTACACATAATTTTTTCCTTATTGGTATCGGTGATTTACCTATTGCTAAGGATAAACCTTAGAGTAAGCTCCAAGGTCAAGATAAATTTGTACAGTTCGGCGATAGAAAATAAAAAAGACGCCGAAGCGTCTTTCCAAACCAGTTTAAAAGCAATATTCCGTAAAGTTTAAACAGAGAGGTTAAACGGGATGCTTAAAGCACTCATTTAATGTCATTCCTATGGCACGCAGCACGTCTCTTCTTGTGATAACACCAACCAACTTACCTTTGCCATCCACCACTGGATACATTTTCGGCTTTCCAACTTTCATCATGTCAGCCAGTTCAATTACTGACATTTCTGGAGAAACAGATAAGACATCATCATGCATACACTCTTGTACCGTATGTGTATCTTGGCAGTGATAACTTGCTTTCACCAACTTATCTAATAAGTCTTGCTCCGATAAAAACCCAACCACTTTTTCATTTTCATCAATGACAGGGCCACCTAGTGTGACACTTTGCATTACTTTGTTTAAAGCTGCCGAAAGTGACATATCTTTCGTGAAAGTCACCGCTTGCAACGTCATGTAATCTTTTACTTTTAATGAATGCATTCTTATCTCCTTAAGGGCATTTTATTGCGGCCTTTAGATAAGTGTCGCCTAATTTCCTGATTTTACTAAATGGAAAGGAGTAATTTTATTTATAGGCACAGCCTATTGAACTAAAACAAAATTAACTCACCGAACAACATTCACTGTATTTCGTTAAACGCAAGATTCAGCCAGGCTGATTTTTCTAGGCAATAAATACAACAAAGCCAGTCAAATTGACTGGCTTTGTTATTAAGTAATTGTTGCGTTAGCTATGTTGGCGGCGCATGTTGTCTAAAATAATGCCAGTCGCCATCGCGACATTCAGTGATTCGGCACCGCCAAACGCCGGAATCGTGATCTTATCTGTCACGAATTTTGCTGCGGCTTCTCGCACACCATGAGATTCGCTACCCATCAACAAAATACCTTCAGCAGCGAAATCCGCTTTATGAACGCTCTCTCCTTCCAAAAACGCGCCATATACTGGCAATTTGGCGTGTTCCAAGTAACTTGGCAAATCCACCAAACTCACTTGTACGCGGCCAAAGCTGCCCATGGTCGCACTGATCGTTTTAGGATTATAAGGATCAGCACAATCTGTACTCGCAATAATGTGCTTGATGCCATACCAGTCTGCAACACGAATAATCGTACCTAGATTACCAGGGTCGGATACACCATCTAGCGCAATCATCAATCCTTTCGCTTGAGGCTCTTTTACACTCGGAATTTCAACCATAGCAATGGCCGCATTATTGCTCACAAGCGTGCTCGCTTTGGTCAATTCATCAAGCGATGCTTCAACACAATCAAAACGATTTAGCGTACCAGCATTTTGTTCGAGAAATGCCGCTGTTGCAAAAACCTGCTTCACCTTCAATGAACTACTTGCTAGCTCTAGTACGTTCTTTTCACCCTGAACTAGGAATAAGCCATGCGCTTTACGCTGTTTCTTTTGACCTAAAGCACGAAGCAGTTTTAATTGGTTTTTTGAAATCATTAAAGTATCCCAGGTGAAAATGGTTATTCGGCGAGCGTACCCTAAACAATCTTCACGAAAGTTCGGTATCGAGCGGATGAGATTATAAATTATACCTAAATAACCTCAAGAAGCTTGGTCATCAGAAGACGTTGAACACCAAGCGTAGCCAAAATAAAAGAAGGCTCAAAAACGAAAAAAGCCCTGCGATAACGCAGGGCTTTCAAAGGGTGGGACCCCAGCCACATCCCGGCACACAAGTCACACGCTGCGGCTGCTTCCTTCCGGACCTGACCGAGTTCACGAGCTATTGTTGCGAGAGGACCAGAGCCCCATAATTCTTTTCGAGAGGTCTTGCCTCAATCGATGGGGCGATTATTCAGTATCAGCTCTCATAATGCAAGAGCAAAAACCTTGAATTTCATCATTTCATTACCGTTTGAACAAAACTCGATCAATTCATTCCTTTATGATGAAACCGTGCAGTCACGATAAGAGGAGTCGTGCCGTGAGGACTGCTTACTCATGTACATGTCTTCATCAGCCAAATGCATCGCTTGCTCTAAGCTCATGTGCCGTTCCCTTTTTGCAGAGAAACCAATAGAGATACTTATAGACTCCAAATCACTACATAATTTGCCTTTCACGTCGATTCTACTGAGCTCTCTCATTGCTCTAGTTAACTCGGCTTGCGTTGGATAACCCAGCAATATGAACTCATCCCCTCCAATTCGATAACATCTTCCCGACCAGACATAATGAATTTTTAGTGCCAGTAGTTGTAAAACTTCGTCCCCAGCGCGATGCCCATAAGTGTCATTGATTCGTTTGAAATGATTAATGTCTAAGTAAAGTATGGATAGATCTTTGTTTACTCCTTTTCGATACTTTACTTGCAACGCACGACGGTTCCTTAACCCTGTTAAGTTGTCAGTGTTCGATTGACGGTAAAGATAAAGCGAAACACAAATAGCAAACAATAATACAAAGATAAACACAGCTTGTGTTTGCGTCGCTAATCGAATCTCATATTCAAGTGCGGTACGCCAATCTGGGCGTACATCGTACTGAGCAATGATCTTATCAACTTCTAACATCGCTATCGCTCGACTGAAGAAAGGCGCAAGCATGGCTCCTTTTTCATTCGCGACCAATCCAACAGAGAGTTGTGACTCATAAAACTCGCCAATAGCGGTATCCTGCTCTATCGGAACCAATTCACTGAGACGTAAAAAATGATTGAGCATCGCCGTATCCATCGGAATGTAATCGACTTCTTCATTTAGTAGCCCCTGAATGAGCTCTTGTTGGGTACGATAACGTTTGAGTTCTTTTAGCGGTAACAGTTGCGTCATCATTTGATCGAAAAAGTCATCCTTAACTACGCCAATCCGCTCAGATATCAACTGTGAAACATGAGAGTATGTGCTCGGCTTGTAACCTAAACGCTTGACCATCACCGATGCTGGCGCGTAATGGGACTTTGGAAAGTAGCTAAATGCGCGCCGCTCACGGCTGACCGTTAACGGCGCCAAAATTTCGAAATTACCTTGGATAAACTCATGGTACATAGAACCCCAGCTTTCACCAGGCTCACTAATGATCAAGCAGTTTAAAGCCAAGATCTCACAGCTTCTTAGAACTACATCAGCCGTCATCCCTTCGACACTACCATCTGCGTTGTATACAACATATGGAAAGATAGATTCGAGCTTAATCCGTATTGGTTCATTAAAATCAAGGGGCAATAAACGAATAGACTCACGCAACGCTGCTCGCCTTAATTCAAATTGATACTGGGAAATTTCTTCGCGAAGCTGCTTTTGCACCGCTTCTCCGTGAATAAACGTGGCGAACGTGTCCAACTCCTCAAAATGATGATCTTTTTTACTGATGATGGATACGGGCTTTATCGAAATCTGATCATTGAGCATCTTGGCGTCAAACCCCTCCATCAGCATCGGCTTGAGCTGGTTAATGGCATCGACAACGCCGTCCACAGCACCTGAACGTAGCAGTGTTACTGCTTGTTCGTGACCTTGATAAGAGATCTGTTCTAGCTCAGGGTAGTGTTGTTTAAGTAATTGGGCATAAACTGTATCTTTGGGGACGCCAACACGCGAAATGTCACTCAACGTCGAATCTTTTAAACCAAAGAGGTAGGTATATTCGATATTTGTTGGGCGGGAATAACTAAAACGTTGAGCACGTTCTTGTGTGTAAGTGATATTCGCAGCAAAGTCCGCTTCCCCATTCGCTACTGAATTTAGAATGGCATCAAAGCTGGAGTAGTTTACGTATTGAACGGTAAAGCCAAACTCCTTTGAAGCAGCATTGAAAAGAACACGAGTGACGACATCATCCGCTTCAGTCGCGACTTTATAATGAGCAATTAAAGGGGCTTCGGCTTTTACATTCAAACTCAAGAGGCAACATGCAAAAAGCAACAGTGTTCGAGCAAAAGTTGTCATGACAAACTTATCTTAAATCAACCACTTATATTGTGGTTATTATTATTGGAAGTGTAGTAAATATGAAATGAAGAACATATACTAATCTCCATTTTGTTCCACAACCAATTCGATACTCTGCCGCACATGTCACTTTTTACCTGACTAAAAATTCATAATTCAGCCTGTTCATCGCTACTACGTAAAATATAGTCAGTCATCCAAGCCGTCCCTAACAAACAGATCCAAACCACGAAAACAGGGTTTGGCACATCCGTGGTCGGGCTGACGACCAAAGCGGCAAAACCCACAGTCGGCAATGTCCAACATAATAATTTGCTCCAACGAATGGTATGTTGAAGCTTCGCAAGTGCTTCCATTGACGCTAACATTCCCGTCAAACTTAACGCCATAAGAACGGCATACGGTAGGCCTGCAATCCACAATGGGAGCAACAAAAACAACGGCCACCAGCTGTGTTTATTGGATGGCGTCCAATGCGCAGCCGACCACCACATCGCCATAACCGCAATGGTTTGAACCACTGTAACCCAAGCAGACCCATCCAGCTTACCGCCTTGCTGTGTGACCATAAGACCAACTTGCAGTGTAAGTACAATAAGACCAGCGGTGAGCAACACACCTAAAGAGCTTCTACGAGAAAATACCACCATTAAAAGTGGGAAAAGGATCAAAACACCAACCGACAAAGCAATTGGCTGCATTGAGAGTGTCGCACCAAAAGCCATCATCGCGCCCAGTAATACTAGGCCAGCGAACCCACCTTGTGGCAGAACCCACAGCGCGGGGATCATAAGTGCAAGAACGGGAATGTCACCCTCGCTCAAACTCATCGCCCGAACGCAGACAACAGCGAGTAAGGTCGTAACGAAAAATTGAAGTGTCGATAAAATCATAGCGCCTCCTGGCTTCCCCACCTACTTGGTAACTCAACGGCAAAAACTGGGATTGAAAGTCGTTGAGAGGGTCTAGATTCAAGCTTAGCTTGCGTTTGCTTCATGCTGTTTAAGGCTCATCAACCAACGACACTAAAGAACAGAAAATGTAATTCTTCAAAGTGAGTCGCTGACAACACAAGGGTTAAGAACCGTTAGCAATATACAAGTCCAATGGTTTACCATTCCTTAGTAATCCAAAATAGACACTTTTGAGTATGGACCAATTTTTAGCGCAAATCTTTGCTGTAATTCACCAAATTCCAAAAGGAAAAGTCTCCACCTATGGGGAAATTGCAAAAATGGCCGGTTATCCGGGCTATGCGAGACATGTTGGTAAAGCACTGGGTAACCTACCAGAAGGCAGCAAACTCCCCTGGTTTAGAGTGGTAAATAGCCAAGGAAAAATATCTTTAAAAGGCAGAGACTTAGAGCGACAAAAAAAGAAATTAGAAGCAGAAGGGATTGAAGTATCGGAAGTTGGCAAAACTTCACTTAAAAAATACAAATGGCAGCCTTAAGCTGCCATTTTTTGTTCTCAGTACGTCGTATTAACGTGTTCCAACTAGACGAATATCTAATTGGTGAGTTTGTGCTTCATCTGTAATAACACCGTTATGTGTGTCGCTGATAAAACGCAGCTTTCCATCTACCTCAATGCGAGCACGAACGCTGTAACGATGGTTTGGTTTGATTTCATTGCTGTCGTAACTCAACTCAAAAGAAAGAGGAACTTGCTTACCTTCCGTTTCGAATGTCTGTTTCGCCAACACTTTTGCTGGCGCATCCGCCAAGGACACATCTTCTAACGCAATAGTAACCACTGCGTTTGGTGGCAAGGCAATCCGCTCGCGATAAGCCACTGTACCTGTAATCGTCTTCATTGACGCTTCTGTAGATTCCATTTCTGTATTTTGAGAAGTTTGGCAACCCACTAACGCAGCCCCAAAGAGTAGAGAAGTAACAAGTAGTAGTGTTTTTTTCATATATTCCTCGAAAAGAGCATTAAACCGAGGCAATTATAGGTGTGGAATATAAAACTGTCTGCTTCCTGTCACTTTATTTGACAATAGTTTGACTGAGTTAGAATTTATCAAACAATTGATTTTGTTTCATAATTGGAACAATACTATTTCTAAGTTACTCAATAGTTCTTAACTATGCCACTTCACAAGAGTGAGGCTGTTGAGGTAACTTGGAAATGAAAGACAACGGTGAGGAGACACAATGAGTAAACCACTACGAGAATTGCTCAGCCTACTACAACTCGAAAAATTAGAAGAAGGCTTGTTTCGTGGCCAAAGTGAAAACCTAGGTTTGCCTCAAGTTTATGGCGGTCAAGTAATTGGGCAAGCACTTTCTGCTGCGCGCTACACCGTTGAAGAAACACGCACGGTACACTCCTTCCATAGCTATTTTTTGTACCCTGGCGATCCAGAAAAACCTATTATTTATGATGTAGAAAATCTGAGAGATGGCCGTAGCTTTAGCACTAGACGCGTAAAGGCAATTCAAAATGGACGCCCTATTTTTTACCTAACCGCATCCTACCATGGCGATCAACCTGGGTTTGATCATCAAAAAGAAATGCCAGATATCCCTGGTCCAGAAAACTTTGCCTCAGAGAGTGAGCTCGCAAGCCATATTGCAGAATTTCTACCCAAACGCTTACGCAAAACATTTTGCGGGGAAAAGCCAATCGAAACTCGCCCCGTTACGGTTATCAACCCTTTGAAGCCCAAAAAAGCAGAACCCAAACAGTACCTTTGGATTCGTGCTAATGGTGAAATGCCAGAGAATCAGCTAATTCACCAGTACCTTCTGGCCTACGCATCCGATTGGGGATTCCTTGTAACAGCAATGCATCCACATGAAGTCTCATTAATGACGCCTAACTTTCAAGTGGCCACCATTGACCACTCTATCTGGTTCCATCGCCCGTTTAAGATGGATGAATGGCTTCTATATGCGATAGAGAGCCCAACGGCGAGCAATACTCGTGGGTTGGTCCGTGGCGAAATATACAACCAGCAAGGTCACTTAGTGGCGACCGCCGTGCAAGAAGGGGTGATGCGCTACACGAAATAGCTCGTGTTCGCCAGACGAAAAAAGGAGTGCTGTTCCGCACTCCTTTTTTAATGGGTATCAAACGATGATTAATTTGGTTGATACTTCATGTTAATAACCGACCATTCGTAAAGTGATTTCGGGTAACCATATTCGCCTTTCCCGTAAATGACATTTGGGTCGGCATAGAATCCACCTTTATTCGTTGCTAAAAATTCACGAACCCCACGACGGTAAGTAATCACAGGTGCTACTAACTCATACTCTACCTTTTCCATCTTCGAGTCATCAATTATTAAGAACCGAGTCATACGAATCGTGCTGCCGTTGGTGCAGTACCCTGGGTCATCATAGTCAATTGCTTCAAAAGGCTTGAGATCATCTTCGAACAGCTCTGATGTACATCCATCAAATCGAGCTAAGTGTACCCACGCTCCTTTTATTAGAGTTTGGTCATCGTTACCCACCGGCTTGAATGCAAGTAGTGCAATCTTACCTTTGCCGTATAATTTCAATTCTTCGTCCGTTGGCTCACGCACTGAACGAACGTTCATCAAACCAAACTCACTTTCTTCTAAGTTAGAAAACTCACGTGCATTTAGCGTGCTAAACAATACTGTTTGTTCAGTTTCAAGCAATGTATATTGATCCGCAACACCTTCATCTGCAAAGCTTAGATGCAGCTGGACCTTCTTACTTTCCAACGCTTTGTAATCTCGAGATTCTCCTTCCGAAACGTCGAGAGAAATCCAACGTCTTTTTACTGGTGGGAGGTCAAGTAACGTCAGCTCTTCCTTATCAACATCTAATGAAGCGACTCCTTTAATTGTTGAGCTGGATATTTGATAGCTGCGGTTTCCTATTGGTGTACCAAAGTCTAGCTTAACCTTTTTAAATGGTTCAAATTCCACCTTCATTGTAGAAGCACTTAAACCAGGGTGATTCGCTTTGTTAATAGTGCCATTTACGACGATTGTTTTAGCTTTGTAGTTGCGTCCAGTAAGAGTAACCTCTACTTGGTACTCGCCTGCGTGCAGGATTTTCAAACGCCCCGTATCAGGGGAAACTAGCTCGACCACAGGATCTTTTTGGTTAATAAGACGGTAACTTGCCTTCGCAGTCCCACCACTCATCACTGGTGAGATAACACTACCAGCGGAGAATTCTACCGTTGGGTAAGTAACCGATACAGGGTTTGTGCCTTGTTTAATCGTGACCGAGAAACTACTTTCACCCGGATCCACTTTGTCGTCCCCCGCATCCGAAACAATAATTTTTGTGCTACCCGCGTTAAGAATTTGCATGGCACCCGTTTGGCTGTTTAAGGAAACTACATCTGTTGCTGCGTTGTCTGCAAATCGGTACGTAACTTCCCCAACCGTACCAGAGATTTTCGGCGCAACAAATGTTTGGCCAACCTTCCAAATCTCTTCCACATCGGATTGAACTTCAATTCGGCTCGGCGCACTCAAAATTGTCACGTAGACTTTTTGATCAGGACCAACAGTATAATTCGCGCTCTCTTTTCTGCGCACAGTTAGCGTCGCTTTACCCGCTTTATACACATGGAGACGTCCTTCACTAAAACCACCGACAACATCTGGTGCGGTGTTATCTACAATCTCAATTTGCTCGTCAGCACTCAAACCAAAATCACGGTGAAGATCAAAACTGTATTTGTTGCTGTATACAACGTCATAATCGTGCGTTGCCATCGGTTGGCCTTCAGCCTTTGCAACTTTGATGGCGACATTAAATTGAATAGGTTGGTAGAACTCCCCACCATCGTCTTCAAACTTAATGTCGTACTCACCCGCAGTCACTACCTCCAACTTGCCGTCAGTCATTCGTAAGCCATTAGGTAAGCTGCTAACTAGATTTACGTTACCTTTTTGCCCTTTAAACGCCAGAGGGATTGAAAGATTTGGTTGATAGGTAAGCGCCATTTCAATGTCTTTTATAACGGGATGAGGCGCGCGATTAACTTCAAGATCAAAACGAGTTTTGCTTGCAGGATAATTACGCATGTCATGCTCGTAAATTTCCACTTCAGCAGCACCAACACCTTTGATCAGTAATGCTTCACCATTTTCAGTTTTAGCAACAACGTCTTCACCACGAATGATTCTCAGCTCATAGTCACCGTAGGCGTTCGTCACCTTAGGGAAAATTCGTCCTCCTTCCTCATAAGTTGTGACGATATCCGCTGCGCTGATTTCTTGACGCTTGCCTTGTTTTACATCCACAAAAAATTGCGCTGTTTGCTGTTTATCTAGAAACGCGTCGCTGTAAGTTGCTGTCGCTTCAACCGTTAATTGCCCAACATTATGAACAAGAAGCAAACCCGTTTCAGGATCTAGCAACTCGGCCACCTTGCTGTCTGGTACACTATTTATAATTTTGTAAGAAATACGTTGCGTTTGAGCTTTATCTAGACGCACTGGTTCTAACGTCAACCCTTCTCGATACTCGTCTTCAAGCAAAGCGAACTGTAATTGCCCCGGAGCTACTGCATGCAGTTTAACCGTAGCGCGAACTTGTTTCGGCAAGTAAAAGTCGTTACCTGAATCAGTAATCAGCACCGATGCCTGACCAACTGAACCTAATGAATATACCGAACCGTTCTCATCAACACGAATCAAGTTATGACCACTTTCTACCTCATAACTCAGTTCGCCTTTTTGGCCACGGACGATCAACGCTTTTCCTTCTGGCTCAATCGCATTGAAATTCAGATCACTCACTGAAAGTTCAGTATTGATGCCTCGCTCTACAGTGACAGAAAATCTTGCTTCAGAAGATTCATAAGCAGAGCTACTATCTGTAGCAAGAATAGTCGCCGTTCCTGGGCGCAGAATTTGTAGTATTCCTGAGTCATTAATTTTCACGACATTTGGCGGATTAGAGTCAATGACTTGGTAAGATACCGACCCATGTACATTGCTCAGTTTTGCTTCAGTAACCGTTCCCACTCCTTCAAACTTCAACACCGTGTCTTCCACTTTTAATTGCGGACGGTTCTGCTTTGTTATCGTAGTTGGTGTCTTCGTATTGTTCGGCTTAGAGTCTCCCCCACCGCCACAGCCAGCGAGTAAAGCTGCGAGAAAAAGCAAATAGTAATTTCTGTTCATTTTTAGTAATACTTTGTTACATACAAGATGGGGCGATAATAATACGATGTTTTATTAATCACTATCCCCATTTTTGAGTACTTTATTACTTAAGTAATTGCTACTGTATTAATCCTAAAAACAAATACTCAAAAATAGCGACCAAATTACATGAAAACACAAAAAGCAAACGTTTAAATCAAACTCTTCCATTAATTTAGTAAAAATTAATATTCAATAAAATAAAACATGAAAAAGAAAGAGAAAAAATTGCGTTATTTTTTCTTTCATTATGATGTATGGGATTAATGGACTGTAAAAACAAATGGTTAATGAAAAATAGAAGAGAGAATAAATATCGTTTATATTTATGAAAATCTGATAGGAAATAGTTTTAAAAGCATAATCAAACTACCTTTTAACATTTAAAATACTAAAAGGTAGAATTAACATTAGATAGAATTCTTATAGGGCGAGTTATTTTAGGATTGGTAACTCTGTTGTGTATTTAATGGACTCCATAGCAAATGTTGAAGTCACATTAGATAGCCCTTTTACGCTATTAACTAACCGCTTATAGAATTCGTCAAAACACTTCATATCTTTGACTAGTACTTTCATCATGTAGTCATACTCGCCAGCCATACGATAAAACTCCATTACCTCAGGAAAGTCACTCACAGTTGTAACAAAATGGTGATACCAACCTTCGGAATGATCAATCGTTTTTAACTGAACAAATGCAATGAAAGATAGCTCGAGCTTTTCTGCACTTAACAACGCCACGCGTTTTTCGATGTAGCCCTCTTCTTCCAACCTTTTCAAGCGCTTCCAGCATGGTGTTGTAGTAAGATTGACTCGCTCAGCCACGTCATTTAATGACAAGGTGCTGTCGGTTTGTAGTAAAGCAAGCAGCTGCTTATCTATTCGATCTAAACTCATTTCTATAAAACCCATAAAATGTAGAAAATTTTTCTACAAAAATATTTATTAAGAGTAACAATAGCAAAGTTTTTCTCGAAAATTATAGATAAATTATCCCTATCTAATACTTATCTATCGATTTCCCAAGGAGAGACGCCATGTGTACTGACCACAATTGGATCAACAATGCAGTGCGTAAAATTGAAGCAGACTTCCAACGTTCTGCTGATACTCATTTATTTAAACTTGAACTGCCTTCTCTTGATGGTATCGATATCTACCTAAAAGATGAGAGCACGCATCCAACAGGCTCTCTGAAACACCGATTGGCACGCTCGTTGTTTCTTTATGCGATTTGTAACGGATGGATTGGTCCTGAAACCACAGTGATTGAAGCGTCCTCAGGCAGCACTGCCGTTTCGGAAGCGTATTTTGCTCGCTTGCTTGGCTTACCGTTCATTGCTGTTATGCCGAAAACCACCGCACGTAAAAAGATTGAACAAATTGAGTTTTACGGTGGTAAAGCGCATCTTGTAGAGCGCTCAGATCAGATTTATGACGAGTCTCGACGCTTGGCTCAAGAGTTAAATGGTCACTACATGGATCAGTTTACTTATGCTGAACGTGCGACTGACTGGCGCGGTAACAACAACATCGCGAACTCTATCTTTAGCCAAATGGAGTTAGAGGATCACCCGATTCCTAGCTGGGTAGTGATGAGTCCTGGAACAGGCGGCACATCAGCAACCATTGGCCGTTTTATTCGTTACCAAAAATACGACACCAAGCTTTGCGTGGTAGACCCTGAAAACTCAGTGTTTTACGACGCTTTCCAGTCAGGAAACCACTCATTGAAAGGTGATACTGGCAGCAAAATTGAAGGTATCGGGCGACCACGTGTCGAACCAAGCTTTATTGCTGGTGTCATTGATGAAATGCGCAAAATTCCAGACGCAGCCAGTGTGGCAACCGCCCATTGGGTATCTCAGCTGATTGGGCGTAAAGTCGGCGCATCAACAGGCACCAACCTTTACGGTGTGCTGCAATTGGCTTGTGAGATGAAACAACGCGGTGAGAAGGGTTCTATCGTGACGCTTCTATGTGATTCTGGAGAGCGTTACCTAGATACGTATTATGACTTAACATGGGTAAAAGAGAACATCGGCGATATTCAACCTTACTTAGCTCAACTCGAAGTCATTCAAGCAAAAGGTTGCGTTGAGCCAGCTTGTTGCGGCTCAACTAACGCTTAACGTGCAAACTGGACTTTAAAAAACAGCCCAACTTCATGCGGGCTGTTTTTATCGCTGGGTTTTACTTTTTCTGGCGCGCTTCAAACGCAGCCAATTGTTCTGGCGTTGCCGCTGGTTGATGATTTTGTTTCCATTCATCGTAAGTCATCCCGTAAACACGTTCGCGAGCGTCATCAATATCTAAATCCAAACCGAGATTTTCAGCCTCAGATTTATACCATTTGCTAAAGCAGTTGCGACAGAAGCCCGCAAGGATCATCAGGTCGATGTTTTGTACGTCTTTGTTGGCATCTAAATGCGCCAATAAACGGCGAAATGTCGCCGCGTCTAACTTATCTTGTTCTTCTTGAGTCAAGTTTTTGTATTTGAATTCAGCCACTTTCCTTTCCTTCTCTCTTATTTAGCTAGTTTCGTCACCATATCTAGTTAGTCGGTAGTCATGAGTAATAAGTATGCTTTAGCGCAACAATTCCCATTCTAAAATCACTACCTTTGATAAAAGCTGATATGATAATTACCATCCATCCTATTGATTAAATTAACATTTAAACAAATCATTACAACGGTCTTTTACCAAGGTTATCGTCTAGTTATGAAAAACGCCATTCTATTATTGTCTGCCTTGACCATTAGCGTGCCAACTTTAGCTGCTCAAGAACAAGCTCATCAATCTTATTTTTATCTGGGTACTGGTAACGTTGGTTTTGATACACCGTATTTCGGCTCGGATAGAGACAATGAGTGGTCAACACCACATATCACAGTTGGCTGGGGTTACCATGTAAACCAATACCTCGCGTTTGAAGGGGTTCTGCGCTATTCACAAAATGAACTTAAGAACGATGCTCTAAAAACTGACTTAGATCTTCACTATTACCAAGCAGGTATGTCAGCTGTTGTAACGAGTGATGACTTAGGCGATACGCCACTATCACTATTCGGTCGCGTAACAGCGCTTGGCACTCAAGTCGAAATGTACGTACCAAACGAACAAAAAGTCACAGATGACTCAGGCGCACTATTCAACATCGGTGCTGGTGTCCATTGGGATATGAGTACAGATATCTGGTTACGCGCAGAGTACATTTATAATGTCGCGGATATGGGTTTTGAAGATTTTTACGACAGCTACGAAGGTGTACAAATCAGCCTAGGGAAACGCTTCTAACATTAGATAGCACCAAGTTTCCATAATTGAAAAACAAAGAAGCCGAGAGTTTTACCTCGGCTTCTTTTAGATTCTATAATATGTCGTCACTTACTGAACAGAGAACGTTTCTGTAGCCTCTTTGTTCACATGGTTGCTTGGTTGACCAGCATCGAGAGAATGCAAAATACCATCTTGACGATCTTTTAATGCATTCGTCAACGTTGGAAGTGCGGTAGTTGCTAGCAACGCCATAACACCTGCAACTAAAACCATTTCGACCATGTAACTACCACGTACTTTTTTCAAGGAAACACCTCAATAATAATAGGCATAGGCTGCTTTCCTAGCATTAAACCTAACAAGACCCAACATTCAGTCAAAACGATGAGCGAGTCCTGTGCCCCTCGAAGAAGTGGCGAAATAATAAACAAAAATAATCATTAAATCTATAAGTAATCACTATCTATATAAAAAAACACCGAACAAAAATTGCCCGGCGTTTTCAATCAAAGCTTTACGTGCTACTGCTAGGGGTGGGCAACACGGCCCTTCGTATCATGGCTAATTGCTTTGTTTAACTCTGCTTCTACATGACCTGGTGCTTGTGTTTTCGCCGAAATCAATCGGTACATTGCCGGGATAACAAACAAGGTCACCAATGTCGCAAACCCCATCCCGAAAAAGATTACCGTACCCACGGCAATACGGCTCTCATAACCCGCCCCTGTCGATACGATCAACGGAATTGCGCCAGCAAGTGTGGTAAACGCAGTCATCAAGATTGGACGTAGACGTCGCGCAGCTGCATCAATGATCGCTTTTTCAAACCCAACGCCACGATCACGTAGCTGATTGGCAAATTCTACGATCAAAATACCGTTTTTCGTCACCATACCAATCAACATGATCATGCCGATCTGGCTATAAATGTTCATACCTTGGCCCATAATAACCAAACCAAGGAAGCCACCAAATACACCCATCGGCACCGTAAACATGACCACTAACGGGTTTACGAAGCTTTCAAACTGAGCCGCCAACACGAGATACGCCACTAGTAGTGCCAATGCAAACACAACAGCAACACTCGCTTGGTTCTCTTTAAAGTCTTTCGACTCCCCCGAATAGCTCACCGAAATGTCACCCGGTAAGTTGTCGATGGCTTCCTGGTCTAGGTAATTCAGCGCATCTCCTAATGTATAACCTTCCGACAGGTTGGCAGTAATAGTGATGGACTTCTGTTTGTTGTAGTGAGAAAGACGAATAGAGGCCGCCACTTCTTCAATTTTTGTGACCGCATCTAACGTCACTAGCTGACCGCTATTCGTGCGCAGATAAATCTGACTTAAATCTGCAGCATTATTAAAGCTATTTTCATCACCGCGAAGATACACATCGTACTCTTCGCCACGCTCAACATAAGTCGTTTCGCTTTTACCACCGAGCATGATTTCTAGGGTGTCAGAAATGTCTTTAACACTGACTCCTAGCTCTGCGGCACGCTGTCGGTCAACTGTAACCAATAACTCAGGCGTTTTTTCCGAGTAATCTATCTCTGCTCCTTCCATCATTGGTGATTCTTCTGCTTTGTTCTTTAGCATTTCAGCCCAAACAACGAGCTCATCGTAATCAGAGCCGCCTAATACGAACTGAACTGGCTCACTCGAACCACCTTGGAAACCTGGCATAAATGGGAACACTCGAACATCTGGGATACCTGCCAATTCTTTCCGTACTTTGTTAAGGGCTTGCTGAGCCGTGATATCACGTTCGTTCCAATCTTCTAGAATCATGATCACAAAGCCTGTCTGGTCTCCTGCCTGGCCACCAAACGCTGGCGTTTGGATGCTGAATGACTTCAGATAACCTTGCCCTAGTAATGGCATCAATCGGTCTTCGACAATATCCATATTGGCTGACATACGATTGTATGACGTAGCATCTGCACCGCGCACAAACGCAAATATCACACCGCGATCTTCTTGTGGGGTCAGCTGGGCCGGTACCTGATTCATCAAGAAATAGCTACCGCCCAAACAAGCTAGAATCACCAGCGGAGCAGCCCAACGTACTTTCAATGCGCCTTTCAATAATGCGCGATAGCCACTCTCAAGCTTGCTAAACAAGTGATCAACCGCTTCATTGAATCGATTTGGTTTTACATTCGCTTTCAAAATCTGACTACCTAATACAGGAGTCAGCGTCAGGGCAATCAAAGAGGAGAATATGACAGACATAGCCAGCAATACAGAAAACTCTGTAAATAGTAGACCTACCATGCCATCCATAAAGGAGATCGGTAAGAACACCATCACCAGCACTAATGTTGTTGCTATAACAGCAAAACCAACCTCTCTGGTGCCTTTATATGCGGCGAGTAATGGCGATTCACCGCGTTCAATATGGTGGAAGATATTCTCTACAACCACAATTGCGTCATCCACCACCAAACCAATCGATAATATCAACGCCATCAAGGTGATCAAGTTGATAGAAAACCCAAAGTAGTACGCGGCAATGAACGAAGAAATCAGAGAAACAGGCACCGTAACCGCAGGAATTAAGGTTGCACGCGCTTGGCCGATGAAAATGTACAACACCAAAATCACCAGGCCGCCTGTGATAAATAGCGTGCTGTACACCTCTTCGATTGAACGCTCGATAAATACTGTCGCGTCGTAATCTATCGCAAGACGTGTACCTTCTGGTAAGAACTTCTGGATGTTATCGACTTCAGACCTAACCAGCTTCGCTACTTCTAACGGGTTTGCGTCTGACTGCGGTACCACACCAAGACTGATGTTTACTACACCATCACTTTTGAAGGTTGAGTTTTCGTTTTCTGCACCAATGAAGACATCTGCTACATCTTTTAAATAGATAGGTGTATTGTCGCTTGCGCGTTTAATGACAAGATATTGAAAATCTTCAGGCGTGTTATAAGTACGAGCCGTACGCACGGACATTACTGTTGAGTCGTTGCGAACTTCACCACCTGGGCTTTCTAGGTTCTCACTTCGTAAAGCTGATGTAATGTCCGAAGCTGTAACTGAACGTCCAGCCATTAGTTCTGGCTTAAGCTTCACGTACATTACCTTGTACAAACCACCGGAGAGATCAATGGAGCTAACCCCAGAGATCAGGCTAAAGCGGTCCATCAATACACGTTCGGCATAATCCGTTAATTGAGTACGGTCCATCTCTGCAGAACTGAGATTGATGTAGAGCGACGCCTCTCCCGAGCCATTGTTCTTATAAACAATAGGGTCATCCGCTTCATCAGGTAGCGAGCGCTGAGCACGAGCTACGGCATCACGCACGTCGCTCACACCTGTGTTGAGATCGTAACCTAACTCAAACGTGATCGTGATACGCGACATGCTGTTACGAGTAGTGGAGCTAATTTCATCAACCCCACTGATCCCAGAAAGCTGGTCTTCCAAAACGGAGGTAATTTGGCTTTCAATAATAGTCGCCGATGCACCCTCATAACGCGTACTGATAGAAACGACTGGGCTTTCTATATCAGGCATTTCACGAACGGCTAATTTGGTGAATGACACAAAGCCAAACACACACAACAGCATGCTCAGAACCAACGCCGCGACAGGGCGTTTAACTGAAACGTCGGACAGTAACATTAGTTTTCTTCCTCATCCGATTCACTGTCATTGCGTGTCACATCCGTGGTGTTCGCTTTTAGTGGCGCGACAATTTCTTTCACTTCGACACCATCACGCATGTTAACAATGCCTTGAACCACAATCTTGTCACCAATCTCAACACCAGATTCGATCACCACCTCGTTACCAACACGAGCACCTAGCGACACTTCTTGACGAGTAGCTTTGTTGTTTTCATCAATTACATATACAAAACGTTTAGTTCCGGAGTATTCAAGCGCTTGAACAGGAATGATTGGCGCCTTAATAGCAGGAAATGCTAGTGAAGCGTTCATCAACATGCCCGGCTTCAATTGATTTTCTGGGTTATCAAACTCAATACGCACGCGAAGATTCAGTGTTTCGGCGCTGATACGCGTATCAATACCTGTGACTTGACCAGTAAAGATCTGGCTACCCCATGCACTGGTTTTAGCGATGACTTCCATACCAATAGAAAGCATCGATAAATAGCGCTCCGGTACTTGTAAATCCAGTTCCATGACGGAAAGATCATCCAACGTCAAAAGTTCAGTACCCGCACTGACCATTTTGCCGCGGCTAAAATCGATAAAACCAACAGTGCCAGAAAATGGAGCAGTAATATGGAGATCAGCTAAATTGGCTTGAGCAGCATCTAGCCTCGCTTGTGCTATTTCAACACTGGCTTTTTGTGCATCGATTTCAGTTTGAGTAATCGCATTCCGCTTAACCAAACGTTGGAACTCTTTTAACTTACGCTGTTCATCTTTTAGATACGCCTTTGCCTCAATCAAAGCGGCTTGAGCCTTATCGTCATCTAACTTAATTAATAACTGGTCTTGCTGAACATTTTGATTCGCTTTAACAGCGATTTGATTCACTTTGCCGGCGACTTCCGATGCGACAACCACAGACTCCGCTGCCTTTAATTTGCCGATAAGAGTTAAGGATTGATTGATCTCGTGCGTTTCTACTTGTTCAGTCACAACGGTAACCGCTGAGCCTCCTCGCATCGCAGCGCAAACCGATGGAGAACTCAGTAATATAGAAAGCGTTAAAACAGATAACGATAACGTGGCTTTCATGCTCATGATATTGACTTCTAAACGAATAAACTTATGTCATTAAACTGCTTACAGTTTATCAGTAGATACGGTGTTTAACGTCAAGTAGTGTAAATTCAAGTAAAAAGCGCGCTTCTCTTCTGTTCAAAGGACAAACAAAACGCTGACTTTCTACCATCTTTGCCCAAAAAGACAGCATTCAACGTAAAAACGTAAGAAAAACGCTTTACAGCCTGAGCGAGTTTGCTATGATTCGCTCCGCACTTGGGAGATGAGTTGGGAAAACATCTTACTAAGTATAAAAATCCTCTGGAGGGGTTCCCGAGTGGCCAAAGGGAGCAGACTGTAAATCTGCCGGCACTGCCTTCGATGGTTCGAATCCGTCC
>NZ_JAWOTS010000016.1:0-95911 GCF_033338975.1 Vibrio sp. Vb0349
CTTCATCATCCATTAGGATGACCATTTTGCCTGCGCGAATATCATCAATAATTTCTTGTGGCGTACTGATTGGCATAGTCTGTTATCCCGTTATTCTAAATTTGTTATTGCGACAGCAATGAAAAATTACGTTGCAGTGAATGCTAGTTAGGTCAATAGTTTGAGCTTTGCATTAAGCAAGTCAATGAATCTCGCGGTGTTCTGTGAGTCTGCTCTTTATCGCATGCCTCACGCAGCCACTCCCAAGACTTATGCAAAACCGTTTTGCTGTAAAAAGTCCATCGTGATACGAGACTCGGCCTTATCTTCTCGTTGTCCTTGCAGTAAACGCTCCATATAACGCGCAAGTACATCAACTTCTAAGTTGACTTTGCGCCCCACTTGAAACTGGTCATTCGTAGTTTCTTCACTCGTATGAGGAACGATCGTCAGCTTAAAAGCATTTTTACGTAAGTCGTTGACGGTTAGGCTAATACCATCAACAGTAATGGAGCCTTTCTCTGCAACGTACTTGCTAATTTCCGCAGGCATTGCAACCCAAAACTCTATCGCACGGCCAACTGAATTGCGTTCGACAATTTCACCAACCCCATCGACATGGCCAGAAACGATATGTCCACCCAATCGCGTTGTTGGCAACATGGCTTTTTCTAGATTCACCTTATCGCCTACTTGGTAATCAGCAAACCCAGTTTTCTTCAAGGTTTCTAATGACAGATCAGCACTGTAATAGTGGCTTCCGAAGTCAACTACCGTTAAGCAAACACCATTGGTCGCAATGCTATCGCCTAACTTAACGTCTGACATATCAAGCGTACCCGTTTCAACCGTGACGGTGATGTCTTCGCCCTTCGGCGTAATCGCAGCTAACTTGCCCACTGCTTCTACTATTCCTGTAAACATACTATTTCTTATCTAATTTCATTACGTTTTATGGTGGCGGTGATGCGAATGTCTACCCCAACCATACGAACGTCTGTAATGTTTAAATCTATGACGTCAGCCATAGCGCTTAACCCTAAAGCACCGATAAGCCCCCGACCATCGCTGCCCATGAGTTTTGGCGCAAGGTAAACAATGAGCTCATCTACAAGATTAGCCTTTATCATCGCACTCGCTAGCGTAGCTCCAGCTTCAACCCATAAGTGATTGATGTGGTGCTCATCCGAGATACGTTTTAATGTCGTTGATAAGTCAATTTGGTCAGCGCTGTCCAATAGAGGGATACAGTCTCCATCAGAGCGAACAATAACTCGTTCTCCATCGGTATGGAACAGCTTGAGCGCATCAGTTAAATGGTTCTGACGGTCTAAGATTACACGTACTGGTTGACGAAGCTCTTCTTGTAAATACTGCGCTTGAACACTATTAGGTAAGTCATCCCAGCGCACATTGAGTGATGCATTATCATCAATCACCGTTTTGCTAGTAGAAAGAATGCCACCACTTATCGCTCGATAACGCTGCACATCTTGGCGGGCCGCTGGGGAGGTGATCCATTGGCTCTGACCATTACTGAGTGCGCTTTGCCCATCCAAACTGGCTGCCATTTTTAATTGAACAAACGGCATGCCTGTACGCATGTACTTTATAAAACCAGGGTTAAGGGCAAGGGCATCTTGCTCTAACAAGCCGATTTGTACTTCAATTCCGGCATCACGTAACATCTGGATGCCGCGACCTGCAACTTTCGGGTTTGGGTCTACCATGGCGCAAACCACACGTGCCACTTTGGCTTTAATCAGCCCTTCGGCACATGGCGGTGTACGGCCGTAATGAGAGCAAGGTTCTAGCGTCACATAAGCGGTTGCACCAACTGCTTTTTCACCCGCCATGCGCATCGCGTGCACCTCGGCATGCGGCTCACCAGCACGATGGTGATAACCTTCACCGACAATTTCTTCATCACGAACGATGACACACCCTACATTTGGATTAGGGGCGGTGGTATAAATGCCACGTTTCGCTAACTTAATAGCTCGTGACATCATGGCGAAATCTAAATCAGAAAACGCTCTTTCAAGAGTGTGTTGAGTCATGAGCTACTCAGTCTTCTAGGCGGGCAATCTCTTCGCCAAACTCGCGAATATCTTCAAAGCTGCGGTAAACGGAAGCGAAACGAATGTAAGCCACCTTATCGAGCTCTTTGAGCTGGTCCATGACTAAATTACCAATCATTTCACTCGGAACCTCTCGCTCACCCGTCGCACGCAGTTGTGATTTGATCATACTGATCGCTAACTCTATAGAATCGGCACTCACTGGGCGTTTCTCTAAAGCGCGTTGAATACCGCCAACCATTTTATCTTCATCAAATGGTTCACGGTTGCCATTCGATTTGATCACTTTAGGCATCACTAACTCTGCGCTTTCAAACGTAGTGAAACGCTCGCTACACGCCAAGCACTGACGGCGACGTCGAACTTGATGGCCATCAGCCACTAAGCGGGAATCAATAACTTTGGTATCGTTCTCGGAACAAAAAGGACAATGCATATCACCTCCATATCTATACCAAAATAACCTCATGAGCAATCACGGATAACCACGCGTTCATGGTTATACGGACTCTATTAAAGCTATTTGGGTATAACGCTTTCAAACCGAAATAAAAGCTCATGTAGTGTAGCGGAATTGGTATGTTAGACAAAACAAAAAGGGGCGCAAAGGCCCCTTTTTCACTCAAGATCTCGTCGAATGTGTTAACTGCGTGCTAAGTAGTTCGCTTTACCAACCCACTTGTAGCTAGTTAGCTCTTCTAAGCCCATCGGACCGCGTGCATGTAGCTTTTGCGTAGATACTGCGACTTCTGCGCCAAGGCCAAATTGCGCACCGTCTGTAAAGCGCGTTGAAGCATTCACATAAACCGCCGCCGAACCGACAGAATTGATGAACAGCTCTGAGTTTTCCAAGCTATTGGTCATGATCGCATCTGAGTGGCTCGCGTTATGGACACGCATATGATCAATGGCATCTTTCACATCAGACACAACTTTTACACCAAGAGTGTAGCTCAACCATTCCGTATCAAAGTCACCTTCAACAGCATCGCGAATTTGTGTTGCTTGAGGCATCAGTGCTTTTGCCTTAGGCTCTGTCACGAAGGTCACTTTATCGTTCATGCGCTCTACGATCATTGGTAGGAATTGCGCTGCAATTTTTTCATGCACGAGCAGCGTATCTAATGAGTTACACGCAGATGGACGTTGAACTTTAGAGTTCTCAACCACATTCAGGGATTTCTCTAGATCAGCGGATTCGTCGACAAAGATATGGCTGATACCAAAGCCACCAATAATCACCGGAATCGTGCTGTTTTCTTTACACATTTTGTGTAGGCCAGCACCACCGCGTGGAATGATCATGTCGACGTAATCGTCCAACTTAAGCAATTGAGAAACAAGCTCACGATCTGGTTTTTCAATGTACTGCACAGAAGCGGCTGGAAGGTTCGCCTTTGCGAGCGCAGACTGAATAACCTTCACTAATTCCATATTCGAGAAAAAGGTCTCTTTGCCACCACGTAAAATGCTTGCGTTGCCGGTTTTCAAGCACAACGCTGCGATATCAATGGTTACGTTTGGACGCGCTTCATAAATTACGCCCACGACACCAAGCGGCACGCGACGACGAGACAGTGACATCCCATTTTCCAGTACCTTACTGTCTATTTCGCTGCCTACAGGATCGTTCAAGCTAATGACGTTGCGAACATCATTCGCAATTGCAGTCAATCGTTCTTCATTAAGCAAAAGGCGATCGAGCAGCGCATCGGTTAAACCCGCTTCACGGCCAAGTTCGATGTCTTTAGCGTTTGCCGCCAAAATAGCAGCAGAGTTTGCTTCTAGCTCATCAGCAATGATGGCTAATGCTTGGTTTTTTTGCGCAGTTGACGCTGTCGCTAATTCGAAAGCTGCATCTTTAGCAGCTTTACCCATATTCGTTAAATCCACTTTGCTTCCCTCTAATTCTATTCCTGAATGACGACCAAATCATCGCGGTGAATCACCTCAGAGCCATAATCATGACCCAAAATAGAGATGATATCTTTACTGTGCTTACCCGTAATTTTAGTTAGGTCATCACTTGAGTAGGCGCTGATGCCACGAGCCACCAACTTACCGTGAGCGTTTGTTACACGCGCCACTTCGCCTCGTGCGAAGTCACCACTAACTTTGATGACCCCTTTAGCAAGTAGGCTACTGCCCTTGCCGACCACAGCATTGACTGCACCATCATCAATAATGATGTCGCCCGATGCCGCAGGTCCCGCTAGAATCCAGCGTTTACGGTTCTCTAAGGCTTCAGCGCAAGGTAGGAAGCGCGTGCCCTGAGGTTCAGCACTTAAAGAGTCAAAGATAACATTCGGCGCACTACCAGCAGCAATAATAACCTCTATACCTGCGCGGCGAGCGATGTCTGCGGCTTGCAGCTTCGTTGCCATACCACCAGTACCCAATGTTGTACCGCTTCCACCTGCGATTTTACGCAGCGTATCGTCGATGGTTTTTACTTCCTTGATAAGCTCTGCGTTCGGATCTCTACGAGGGTCAGCAGTAAACAGACCTTTTTGGTCCGTTAAAAGCAAGAGCTTATCTGCACCACATAAAATGCCTACCAAAGCGGAAAGGTTGTCGTTATCGCCAACTTTAATCTCGCTAGTCGCAACGGCATCATTTTCGTTTACGATAGGAACAATATCGTTCGCAACGAGCGCATTAATAGTGTCACGCGCGTTAAGGAATCGCTCACGATCTTCTAAATCGGCACGGGTTAGTAGCATTTGGCCGATCTTGATACCATAAATACCAAACAAAGACTCCCATGTTTGAATCAAGCGACTCTGCCCCACCGCGGCAAGTAACTGCTTACTCGCCATCTCGTTGGGCAATGCGGGGTAACCAAGATGCTCACGGCCTGCTGCAATCGCACCAGACGAAACCATTACGATTGAATGGCCTTGTTTTTTAAGCTCAGCACACTGGCGTGCTAACTCAACCATGTGTGCACGGTCGAGTGCCAGAGTGCCGCCTGTCAGCACACTTGTACCCAGTTTCACAACGACAGTTTGTGGTTGTGAAACAACTGCATTTTGTTGATTCGTTGTCATGATGTCTTCTGAAGTGAAAAACAAATAAAGAGAGGATGTTTTAACAATCAAATAGGGAATTAACAAGAGAAAAGGTGCGTTTTCGCACCTTTTTGTTTGGTATTAAATGAAAACAACCAAATTAAGCGAAATCGAAAGACTCCGTGTGATATTCGACTTCTAATTTGAAGTGTTCTTCTAAAGTATCAACCAGCTTTTGATGGAATGTGCTCTGCGTGAGATACACTTCCTCTACCACTTTTTTGGGAAGGGCTTCAGATACCCATTGCCCTTCTTTGTTGTACTTGCCAATATGATATTTAGCAGTAAAGCCTCCCTCGATGGATTCCAAATCCATCCACCAGCCCCAAAATTCACGCTTCTCAGGCGATTTTTTGTCGTCTACACATACAGATAAACAATCAAAATAATAGCGCCCTTCTTGCGATTGTGGTTCGCGCAGGTAAGGCCCTATCGCCTTCAACTTTGACATCAAGCGAAAGTGAGTCGGGCCCTGAGTCGTCTCTGACATATGAATCTCCGTTTTCATAGTTAAAAGTAAACACCCAAGAATGATTATTATTTTTAATTATCATGAGCTTATTTTTTGCTCAGATATATCACTCTTAACTAATTTAGGAGAATTGTCACCCTAATAATTCATCTTCTAGCCACTTTATGGCTAAATCGAGGGATTGCTCATATCCTTTTGTAATTGTTTTGGAACTGATTTTTTTTGCTCTACCATACTGGCTAAATAGAGCAACAAGTTGATTATCACTGTGTGGCGACACTGGATCGCCTTCAAGACTCAAAGCCAAAATAGGCACTTTGGTTTTTCGACTGCTCAGGAAGCCCTGAACCTTCAATGACCACGCCATCATCTGACCAGCCATGCTATTAATATCAACCGCATTTTTCCCCAAACGGGAAGCCAAAAGATCTAAATACATCTTCGGCATTTTTTGTAACTTCTGAGGGGAAGTAAAAATATCATGTACGGGTGCGCCTAGAGCGACACAAGCTTTGATCTTTTCCTGCTCGACAAAAGAGAGTCTGATCATTGCATTACCACCAAAACGAAACCCAACTAACCCCACTTTGTGATGATCAACCCAAGGTAGCGAGTAAAGCTCATTCAATACCGCTTGATGTAGGCAACTTGAATTCTCGGTCAAGGGCCAATGAGAGCTATGCCCTACCGAAGGCATGTCCACGGTTAACATCGCAATATCTCGCGGTGCAAGACGATTACGGAACAAACGCCACATGTCGGTTTGTAGGGTATCCAAACCAGCGCTCACCATTACCACAGGCAACTGTTTATCCGTTCTTGGTAAATGGAGGTTCGCGATGATTTTGCGATTTTGGTAAGGCACTTCAATTTGCTTGATGGTGTACTTAGTTTTTTCTGCGCCGTCAGAATACGCTTTGTTTGCCAGAACTTGAGCTTGCGATGCCAAGTTGTCATTTTTTAAATGTGGGTAGCCTGCAATACTAAAACACAAAGAAGCAGTGAAGAGTTCATCCGCTGCCTCTTCTCCTTGCATTTCATTTGCTCGCTTCTGATGATCCATACCAAGCTTGATCCACTCAAATGTCCAGTTACCACTGTGATAACCCATTACAGTGTCTAACCAATCATCATTGGTTCGCGAGTGAGAAGATGAAGCAATTTTGGACAGTACGCCTTCCATTTCGATCGGAGACAATCCTTGCCAAGCCCATTGCAAGCGACGCAAATGACGATACCAAGCACGATCACCTTGCGCTTCTCGTTCATCAAGTATTTTTTTACTGGTCGGCATGTACTGGGTAAGCGCGGAGGTTTCTTTTGCTTGCTTATGTTTCACGAACAAAGTTTCGGAAAGATTTTTACTGACGTCTTCAGACATAGGAAGAACCCTAGGCTATTAGCATGATTTAATATCATAATAAAAAAAATGCCCCTATAAAGGGGCATTTCTCAATATTCTTTAACCGCGTTTATTTTTGCTTGCGGTTTACTGGCTCAGCATACTGGATTGACATATCCCAAGGCTGCTCGATCCAAGTGTCTTGAGCAATATCTACAACGTAATCATCCAGCAGCTCTTTGCCTGATGGTTTCGCACACACAGCGATCATTTTCGCTTTTGGATACATCTCACGTAGTTTGCGCGCTGTATCACCACTGTCTACTAGGTCTTCAACGATTAGGTAACCTTCGCCATCACCTTCAGGTGCTTTTAGTACCGTCATATCGCGCTGATGATCATGGTCGTAGCTTGAAATACAGATTGTATCAACGTAACGAATACCCAGTTCACGAGCCAAAATAGCGCCAGGAACCAAACCGCCGCGGCTTACCGCCCAAATTCCTTTCCATTGCTCAGCTGGCATTTGTTTTTCAGCCAGTTCACGGCAGTAAGTCTGCATTGCATCCCAAGTGATAATGAATTTTTTACTCATTGTAATAACCTAATAATTTGAAAATATGCATCCTCAAAATCTAGCGAAGTCACTCAAAAGCGGAATGCTCACTAACTTCTCCAAAATGTTTGGAGACGAGGATTTCAAGCTGCGCAAACGATTATTCTACCGAAACACACCGCTAATACCAACGGTGATATCAAAATTCTCTGCCTATTCCGCAGAAAAACCGTCTTCTGTGAACAACGTAAAAAAGAAAAAGCCAGCGTGAATAAATCCACACTGGCTTTTTGCTCGAGAAATTAACCGACGAGGTATTTAACGATGAAGATGGCTGACATCACCCATACACTCATCGACACTTCACGGCCCTTGCCGCTAAATAATTTGATCGCCGCGTATGCGATAAAGCCTAACGTGATACCTTCTGCAATCGAGAATGTTAGCGGCATCACCAAACAAGTCACAACAACTGGCGACGCTTCAGTTAAGTCACGCCAATCAATGCTTACTAGCCCAGACAGCATCAAGATCGCCACATAGAATAGCGCACCTGACGTTGCATAAGCAGGGATCATACCCGCAAGTGGTGAGAACAATAGAGCAAGTAGGAACAGTACACCAACAACCACGGCTGTTAGACCAGTACGCCCACCCGCAGCCACACCAGAAACGCTTTCAATATAAGATGTCGTGTTAGAGGTACCAAGTAATGCACCTACTGACGTTGCTGTTGAGTCTGCAAGTAACGCTTTGTTTAAACGAGGGATGTTGCCATTCTCATCAGTTAGACCTGCTTTTTGAGAAACGCCAACGAGCGTACCTGCGGTGTCAAATAAATCGACAAATAGGAAAGCAAATACGACGGAAATCATGCCTACTTCAAACAAACCAGAGAAATCCAGTTGCATGAAAGTTGGCGCAATGCTTGGTGGCGTTGACATAATACCGCCCCACTGCACATCACCAAATAGAAGACCAAGCGCTGTAACGCCAAGAATGGCGATCATCACCGCACCTTTCACACCACGGTGAACCAGTGCAATCGTAAGAAAGAAGCCAATCGCGGCCAATACAGATGGCAATGATGTGATCTCTCCCATAGAAACTAATGTCGCTGGGTTATCAACGACGATACCTGCATTTTTTAATGCGATAAACGCTAAGAAAAGACCAATACCAGCTGAAATACCTGTTCGTAGAGAATGCGGTATCGAGTTAATAATCCACTCACGGATCTTAAATACGCTTAAAAGAATGAACAGAAGGCCAGAAACAAATACAGCCGCCAACGCAACTTGCCACGTATAACCCATTCCCAATACAACAGAGTAAGTAAAAAATGCGTTCAGGCCCATTCCTGGTGCCTGTGCGATTGGGTAATTGGCAACAAATCCCATGATAAAACAGCCGATTGCGGCAGCAAGACAAGTCGCGACAAAAATGGCACCACGGTCCATACCGGTATCCGACAGGATCGCTGGGTTTACAAAAATAATGTAAGCCATAGTTAGGAAGGTCGTAACACCTGCAATGATCTCAGTACGCACATTTGTGCCATTTTCACTGAGTTTAAAAAGCCTCTCGAGCATGATCGAATCCTGTAAAGGTAAAAAAGTAAACGGTTGCGTAATCGATTGGCGGGAATTATAAAGTTATCAAATAGCAAATTCTAGATAGAATCTTCACTCTAATGCGTTTTTTTTCTTTGGATATGAAACACATTCTCTAACCTATCAAAGTAGGCAAAGGAATATATTCTTACAAAACAATAGGTAACCTAGATAACACAGTTCCCTAAAAGAGAATAAAAACTGAGCAATGTACTAAACTTTCAGATGAAAAAGGCCCATTTTTAACATGGTATCTAACAGATTTGATGGAAAAGTCGATAAAACCGAAGAATGGGGAATAGAAGAAGGCTTTGATGGCAATAAGTGAGTCAGGAAGAGAAAATAGAGATAAAAAAACGCCACCCAATTTGGGTGGCGGTGAATCATGTCAGCACTATCACTGAAAAAAAATTCCAATTTATAGGGGTGAACAAACTGTTCGAGTCACATGCGTTGACTTCACTTAGTAGCCAAAGCTTGTTGGGTATACAAAGTTACCGGTGTAAACAGACTTGCTATTCCAGAACATTGTACTTGGTAAACCTTTCATAACTATCACCTTTTAAATCAATTAAACATTCGTTGATTTCTCGGTTCCTTGGAGGCGATAAAACGGACTCATCCTTTGAGCATTTCATTCTTCTCTCAGAAGCTGGTTACAAATATACCACCAAGAAATTTAATTACAAGCATTTTAGTGATTGGAATCACAAAAAATACATAAATTGACCTTTATCAAAGTTTATATGTAATTAAATTACAATTTTATGAATTAAAAAATAAAGCCACTTTCAGAATGTATGATAGAGAACACATAGTGCTTGTTATTGTATTCACAAACTGTGACAGTTCTGAGAGAAATCCTTGTGATCGCGACTACTCGTACTCCTTATCTGGTGGTATGCTAACGGCAATTTGAAGGCCAAATCGTCTAGCATTTAATGCTACCTTGACAATATTTTTACGGTATATATTTGGCAAAGCACATCAAAAGGAGTCCTCCGTGTCTGAGTTCCATTCTGAGATCAGTACCTTATCACCTGCTCCACTTTGGCAGTTTTTCGATAAGATTTGTTCTATCCCTCATCCATCGAAACATGAAGAAGCATTAGCACAGTACATTATCAACTGGGCAACAGAGCAAGGCTTTGACGTTCGCCGTGATCCAACCGGTAACGTGTTCATCAAAAAGCCCGCGACACCAGGAATGGAAAATAAGAAGGCTGTTGTACTTCAAGCACACATCGACATGGTGCCGCAGAAAAACGAAGACACTGAACACGACTTCACCAAAGATCCAATCCAACCTTACATCGATGGCGAATGGGTAACTGCGAAAGGCACGACGCTTGGTGCAGATAACGGTATTGGTATGGCTTCTTGCCTTGCTGTATTGGCATCTAAAGATATTAAGCACGGTCCACTCGAAGTTCTGCTGACGATTGATGAAGAAGCAGGCATGACTGGCGCATTTGGCCTTGAAGCTGGTTGGTTAGAGGGTGAGATTCTTCTAAATACAGACTCTGAGCAAGAAGGCGAAGTCTACATGGGTTGTGCAGGTGGCGTTGATGGCACCATGACTTTCGATATTTCTCGAGAATCAACGCCTGCAGGTTTTGTAACACGCCAACTGACGCTGAAAGGCCTAAAAGGTGGTCACTCAGGTTGTGACATTCACACAGGTCGCGGTAATGCCAACAAATTACTTGGTCGTTTCCTTGCCGGTCATGCTCAAGAGCTTGATTTACGTTTAGTCGAATTCCGTGGTGGTAGCTTACGTAATGCAATCCCTCGCGAAGCGTTTGTTACTGTCGCGCTTCCTGTCGAAAACCAAGACAAACTTGCTGAGCTGTTCAACCACTACACTGAGCTGCTTAAAACTGAATTGGGTAAAATCGAAACAGGTATCGTAACCTTTAATGAAGCGATCACGACTGACGCGCAAGTATTTTCAATCGCCGATCAGCAACGATTCATTGCGGCACTTAACGCTTGTCCAAACGGCGTAATCCGTATGAGTGATGAGGTGGAAGGCGTTGTTGAAACTTCTCTAAACGTTGGTGTGATCAGCACAGAAGAAAATAAAGTCACCGTGCTTTGCTTGATTCGTTCTCTCATTGACTCTGGCCGTAGCCAAGTGGAAAGCATGCTGCGCTCGATTACTGAGCTAGCAGGCGCACAAATTCAGTTCTCAGGCGCTTACCCTGGCTGGAAGCCAGATGCAGATTCCGAGATCATGGCAATTTTCCGTGATATGTATGAAGGCATTTACGGTCATAAGCCGAACATCATGGTCATCCATGCTGGTCTTGAGTGTGGCCTATTTAAAGAACCATACCCACACATGGATATGGTTTCTTTCGGTCCAACAATAAAATTCCCTCACTCTCCAGATGAGAAAGTGAAGATTGATACTGTTCAGTTGTACTGGGATCAGATGGTCGCGCTTTTAGAAGCGATTCCAGAGAAAGCATAATTCAATCACGAAAAACGACAAAGGGTGCCATACGGCACCCTTTTTTTGGTTTAGTTGAACCCAACTACACACGGTTTTGCGCGTAAGCGGCTAATTCATCCATTGAGGTTTGTGCAACAACTTCACCATCAATGTAGTAAGTAACAAACTCACCATCGCGTACACCCAAGAGTGTCGCCTTTTCACCGTTACTGTAAGTAATATCCATTTGAACAGTGTTCTCATCGATTTGCTGCATTCGCCCCTGCTCAATGACACGGTTATCCGCTAATGGTGCAATTGGTGCCGTCGTTAACGATTTATCTAACTGGTGATTGACATCAATGTAAGTATCTACCTTTGTATCGAAGATATGTGGCTTACCATTTAACGGGTTCTTACCCGTCCAAAATTCTAGAGAGTTAAACACGATATAATCCGCTGCGATCGCGACACCATAAACAGGCGCTAAAAGCATATTTAGGCCACCTCGAGCGTAACGGTTGTCAACAGCTTTCAAGTTAAACCCCATGACATAACCTGTCACGGCATTACTACCTACGCAACCTGAAAGTGAAACTGCTACCGCAGTCAATGCACCAATTTTAGCAATTGCCTTTTTCATCAAAACCTCTAGTTAGAAAGTGTGAAACCTCAAATTCGGCGCGGATATTATCGGATAAAAAGTAGGGTTAAAAGTCCGTTTTTTTGTCCTCCATGAACAGTATTATTTTTAATACAGTCACATTTTTTAAGGCTATTATTGCGCTCTCTTCTCTATGGCTTGTTATGTATTAAACTGATAGAAAAGATCATATTGAAAACAAAAACTTCACACATACCAAAATTTCACGCATGACGATTAAAGTAATTTGTCGTGTCCTTAATGAGAATGATTAGTGCGATTTTGCAGCAATTGTTACATTGCTGATGACGCATTTGACAGAGATGGTTTATGGCCAGAAGTAAAAAAAGCAAAGTGTTTGAGCTCTTAGGACATCAAATACAACCAGGACAACGATTAGAGATCGAATTTGAAGCAGCGAAGCTATATACACATTCGCCTTTATCTATTCCTGTGGAAATCATCCATGGGAAACAAGAAGGACCAGTGTTAATGGTGAATGCCGCTATCCATGGTGATGAGCTTAATGGCGTAGAAATCGTTCGTCAGATCATTAACCAACTGGAACCACAAAAACTGAAAGGCACTGTCATTGCAGTACCTATCGTTAACGTTTTTGGTTTCATCCATAAATCTCGTTACTTGCCCGACCGACGAGATCTCAACCGTTGCTTTCCTGGCAGTGAAAAAGGCGCACTTGCATCTCGTATGGCACACGGGTTCTTTAACAACATTGCCAAGCGTTGTGACTACATTTTGGATCTACACACAGGGGCAATTCATCGCACGAACTTACCACAGATCCGCGCAAACTTAAGCAACCCAGAAACTCTGCGTATTGCTCAAGCATTTGCAACGCCAGTGATTGTTGATTCAGCATTGCGTGATGGCTCTTTACGCAGTGAAGCAGAAAAATGTGATATTCCAGTGCTCACCTACGAGGCTGGCGAAGCATTGCGCTTTGATCCACTTTCGATAAGCGCTGGTGTACTCGGGGTTCGGCGCGTAATGCAAGCCATTGGTATGTTGCGTGCGAGCAGGAAAAAGCTGCCTGAGCCTATCATAGCGAAGTCCACCAGCTGGGTTCGCGCGTCAGGTAACGGCATTTTGCGTACTGTCGTTAATCTGGGAGACAAAGTAGAACAGGGGGAAACGCTCGCTTATATTAGCTCTCCTCTTGGTCATGATGAGATAGAACTAAAAGCCCCGAAGCGTGGTTTGGTTATCGGTCAACAAACATTACCATTGGTGAACGAAGGCGATGCAATTTTCCACCTTGCCTATTTTAACCAAGGTGATAATGCTTTAGAGCAAGCAGTCGAAAGCTATATTGAAGGCCTCACTGAATTCGATGCCGAGCCGCTGACCACCGGACAGATACCGTTAGAAACTCAGTAATTCCTACCAAGTAGGCGCCTGATTAGCTCAAAAGGAGCAACAGTGCTCGCACTATCTTGTTTAAAAGCCAATAAGCTCAGCATCCATGATACTGGGCTTTTTGTTTTATGTAAGCTAACGATACTTATCGTAGTTTCCACGAATGGATAAAAAACTTTACAATCCATCGCAAAAACACATTTGATAATTAATCTCATTATCATTTATTAATCGTAATAATGTTCTTATAATCCGAGCTTCATAAAAACACTATAAATCATCAATATGAAACGATTAAAAAGTCATCCATTCAAAGTAAATCTCATTTCACTGGCTTTGCTCTTCCCTCTTTATTCATATGCCGAGACAGCGCCAAATGAAGAGCTTGAAGTCATAGGCGTTCGTTATGCCAAACCTATTACCATTGCTGAGCCTGCGCAAACCACCATTAATTGGTCAGAGATTGAAGAGCAACAGTACTCTAATTTTGCCTCAATGATCGATGCCGTTCCCGGTGCATCAATAGATGGTGGCGGTCGTTCTGGTGGCGAACGTATTAACATTCGTGGTTTTGATGATCCAAGCGATATCGCCGTCTTTGTCGATGGCGCTCCAATCGGCTTTCAACAATACCGCTACGGTACCTTCTTTTTTGATCCGTTCTTAATTGGCGAAGCAGAAATTATCAAGGGCGCGCACGACTATCGAGCACTCAACGGGAAGTTTGGTGGCTCCATTCGCATTAAAACCAAAAGTGTCGATGATCTCCTGTACGGCGAAAGAAACTTTGGTGCTCGCATCTCAAGTGCATACAACACCAACGGCGATGAGAACGCCTACACGCTAACACTCTATGGTAAAAACGATACTGGTTTTTATTTTCTAGCGAATGGCTCGGTAAAAGATTCTGATGACATTAAAGTCGGAGGTGGTGAAACGCTGGATTACTCAGGTTATGAGCAAGAAAACATGCTCGTAAAGGTCGGTTATGAAAACAACGATCACGAGTTTGAAATTAGCCACACTCGCTACAAAGATGAAGGTCGTAAACCTTGGGCTAACCGCCGCGGAAAAATGCCTAACATCACCGAATACAATATCAAGAAATACGGCTCATTAGAAAAAGCCCAATACGCTTACACCGTCGATAACAAATACACGGACAACACCACGACCATCTCTTACCACTACATGCCGACTAACCCGTATATTGATTTCAATATCAAAATGGCACGTTCCGAAAACGATCGTCATTGGGTTCGCCCTGACGTAGCATTCGAGAAAATGTTCGTTTCTGTTGGCAGTTACGGTCATGAGTCATGGCTGAGTTACGAGCGTGATTACGTTGATGTGTTTAACCAAGCGCAATTCGGAGATCACACTCTAGTCACTGGGCTTCAATATCAAAAAACCGATAGAGACTCGTTAGTATTCAACGCATCATACGACAGTAATGAAGCGAAAAACTACGGTTGGTACACCCCTTACTACGAACCATCTGGCACGCAGTCAATTTATGCCGCTTACATTGCTGATCACTATCAAGCAACAGACCGCCTAACAATCACACCTTCTCTGCGTTACGAATACATCAAGAGTGAAGGAAAAGGGAACGCAGCGCCGGATTATAATGATCCAGCTGCCGGACATAACTACGGTGAAACGACGCATAAAGGCTTTAGCCCACGTTTGGATATCGACTTTGATGCGAGCAATAATACGCGTTTAAACGCCTCCTACGCCTACGCTTTAAAAGCACCAACCGTTGATAACATCTACTCAGTGCAATATGCGCGAGCTACCGCTACGGCTACTGCTTTGAATCTGGACGTGTCTCGTATCCATGCTTATCAAGCAAGCGTTATCAACTTAACGGAAGGGCTGGTGAACTCTCGCGATAACCTCGCAACAGAGTTAACTATGTTCTATAACGATGTTAGCGACACAGTTGATATACGAACGGGCGAAAACCTCGACAAAAATACTACTGAGTTACAAAGCTGGAATACAAACCTAGATGGCTTTAAAAACTATGGCTTTGAGCTAATTTCACAATACCGGATTGAAGATTTCTACAGTAATTTCTCAGCAAGTTACATTCGCGGCAAAAACAAAGGTAGCCTATCTGACTCTACAGGTTCAGATGATGATCATCCTGATGTACCACCATTAAACATTAATCTGGGTTTAGGTTACGAATGGATTCCTGGTTTACGTACGGGCTGGGAAGTCCGTTGGTATGATGCACAAACCAAAACCAAGGCAAGCGGTAACAATTTAAAAGTGAAATCGCCAAGTGAGCAATACACGCTACAAAACGCTTACGTGGTTTGGGAAATACAACAAGTCGAAGGCTTGAGCGTTGGCGCGGTTGTGAAAAACTTAACCGATCGTTACTACGAAGCATACCTATCTAATGGCGTGCCTTCGCCTGGTCGCGAAGTCAAACTGCACCTCACTTATCAATACTAACCATACCTAAAAGATGCAGGGCAGACATTAACTGCCCTGTTATATCGTATCCAATGGCCATAATTGCACGCCGTTTTATTTATCAGTATTATCATTTCCTTTTGCTTGCATACACATTATGAACAATCTAAAAACACGGCTTCTTCTGATTTGCTTCTTACCTGTAGGTAGCCTAGCGCAAGCTTCTGAGAACATTGCAGACTACTTACAAGAACAAAGCAAGCACCAAGTTTCAGAAGATTTTTACGCACAGCCAACAGCAAATAACCTGAATCTAGATGCAAAAACTAACTCTTTAACTTGGCACGAAGATGGTAAGCCGGATCACTGTCGTTACGCCAAGCAGCCCAAAGACGTCGCAACACATTTCGACTACGGTGAAGCAAACGATCTATCTGACGGCTTACAACACTTTGATTTACCGGAAAGACATTCTGCAAAGGTCAAATCGACACATCGCACTTATGCTAATAACCCTCACCTTCTTCCTGGCAATAAACAATTTGCAGTCCCTGAAGACGGCACGTTTAGCCTGTCCGTATCATCGGATTGTTTTTAGCCGATATAAATAAAAAATGCCCTGAGACAAAACTCAGGGCATTTTCACTATTTGTTTGATGGGTAACGTCACCATCTCACCGATTTAAACTTATTCTTCGTCAGTGTCTACTTCGGTTTCACGTGCTTTGCGGGCTTCTTCTTTACGAACTTTTGCCGCTAGTTGTTCTGCTTCACGCTCTTGACGTTGCGCTGCTTTACGCTCGTTACGAACCACTTGGTTTTGGATAAATCCAGCCAGTTCTTGTTCAGCCCAAGCTTGTGCTTTCTCTTCGCTGTCAAAGCCTGTTTCACGCTTTGATACTACAGTCTTACGAGATGTCACTTGGCGAGTGATTTCTGCGCTCCAGCCGTTACGTTTTTCAGTGACGCGGATAGCAAATTTTGGATTCTTAGACATTTCTTTCATTTCCTAAGGGATTTAGGGATCAATCAGGGATTCGGTCAACTTGATAACTCCATCTAAGCTGAGCTGTTTAACACCATCCCTTGGTAAGCGCGGTATTAGAGCATAAAAGTAATCTAAACGCTGCAAGTTTTTTACGCTAGATAATAGATGACAAAGAAGAGGCAGAACAAAGCAACGTTTCGCCAAGTCACTAGAAAGAGCGACGAAGAAAAAAGAGTGATAAGAAAAAAGAAAGCGCTGGTCTCTCAACCAACGCTTTACTTAAGCTAGATTAACCTTTGGTTAATTAACCGATATTCTTACGGGCATTTTGGAACATACGCATCCAAGCGCCATTTTCACCCCAACCTTCCGGAGCCCAAGAATTTGCAACTGTGCGGAATACGCGCTCTGGGTGAGGCATCATGATAGTTACGCGACCGTCTGCTGTTGTTAAACCGGTAATCGCGTTTGGCGAACCATTCGGGTTGTTCGGGTATTGTTGTGTTGGGTTACCGAGGTTATCCACGTAACGAACCGCAACCGTACCTGATGCTTCAATCGCTGCTAGGTGCTCTGCATCACGTACTTCTACACGCCCTTCTCCGTGGGAAACCGCGATTGGCATACGCGAACCAGCCATGCCGTCGAAGAATACAGAATCAGATTTCTGAACTTCAACTAGACTAAAGCGCGCTTCAAAACGCTCAGATTCGTTGCGCACAAAACGTGGCCACAAGTCTGCACCTGGGATCAGCTCTTTCAGGTTTGATAGCATCTGACAACCGTTACATACACCTAAAGAGAACGTCTCTTCACGGTTGAAGAAGGCTTGGAACTGTTCACGAGCTTGTGCGTTAAACAGGATAGACTTAGCCCAACCTTCACCCGCACCTAGTACGTCGCCGTAAGAGAAGCCACCACAAGCTACTAGGCCATGGTATTCATCCAGTACCGCTTGGCCCGTTAGGATATCGCTCATATGGATGTCGGTTGCTTCAAAGCCTGCTCTGTCAAACGCTGCTGCCATTTCGACGTGGGAGTTAACGCCCTGCTCACGTAGAATTGCCATCTTAGGTTTAGCACCTTTCGCAATGTACGGTGCTGCAACGTCTTCATTTACGTCAAAGCTGAGCTTAACGTTTAGACCAGGGTCAGAGTTGTCTTTCTTAGCTTCGTGCTCTTGGTCTGCACACGCTGGGTTATCACGTAGACCTTGCATCTTATGCGTTGTTTCAGCCCAGATAACGCGTAGTTCGGTACGTGAACGTTCAAGCACAACTGCATCACCAGAAGTGATAACAAAGTCGTCTGAAGCTTCAACAGAACCAATCACATGTGAGCATGCCTCTAAGCCGTTTGCCGCCAGAGTAGATAGAACTGAATCTAGATCATCATTCTTAACTTGAACAACCGCACCTAGCTCTTCGTTAAATAGAACGGCTAGCGCATCGTCACCCAGCTTTGCGATGTTCGCTTTTACGCCACAGTGACCCGCGAACGCCATCTCAGCCAGTGTAACAAAAAGACCGCCGTCGCCTTTATCGTGGTAAGCCACTAGCTTGTCATCACGTACTAACGCTTGCATTGCATCAAAGAAGCCTTTTAGCTGCTCTGCATTATCTACGTCAGCAGGTTTGTCACCCAGCTGTTTGTATACTTGTGCCAATGCTGTCGCACCTAAGCGGTTTTTGCCGTTACCCAAGTCAACAAGAACTAGAGAAGTCTTTCCGTTGTCAGTGCGTAGTTGTGGAGTCACGGTCTTACGTACGTCTTCCACACGACCAAATGCCGTGATAACTAACGACAGTGGAGAAGTGACTTCTTTGCTCTCGCCGTTTTCTTCCCACTTGGTTTTCATCGACATGGAGTCTTTACCAACTGGGATAGTCAAACCTAAAGCAGGACACAATTCTTCACCAACCGCTTTCACTGCTTCGTAAAGACCCGCATCTTCACCTGGGTGACCCGCTGGAGACATCCAGTTCGCAGACAGTTTAATGTGTTTAATATCACCGATGTCTGTTGCCGCAATGTTCGTTAGTGACTCACCAACGGCTAGGCGAGCCGATGCTCCAAAGTCTAGTAATGCCACTGGCGTGCGCTCACCCATCGACATTGCTTCGCCATAGTAAGTGTCGTAGCTTGCCGCTGTTACTGCGCAGTTTGCTACTGGTACCTGCCAAGGACCAACCATTTGATCACGAGCAACCAGACCCGTAACTGTTCGGTCACCGATAGTAATTAGGAATGTTTTTTCTGCAACAGCAGGAAGACGAAGTACGCGATCCACCGCTTCATTAAGCTCAATACCATCACGAACAATGGCAGGGCTTTCCACTTTTAGTGTGGTTGCGTCACGGTGCATCTTCGGTGGCTTACCAAGCAGGATATCCATTGGCATATCGATTGGCGTATTGTCGAAGTGAGAATCTTCTAGCGTTAGATGACGCTCTTCTGTCGCCACACCCACCACTGCATACGGTGCGCGTTCACGCTTACAGATGGCGTCGAATGCTTCCATGTTTTCTGGCGCTACCGCTAGAACGTAACGTTCCTGTGATTCGTTACACCAGATTTCCAGTGGGCTCATGCCCGGCTCATCGTTTGGTACATCGCGTAATTGGAACTTACCGCCACGCTCACCGTCGTCGACAAGTTCAGGCAATGCGTTAGAGATACCGCCTGCACCCACATCGTGGATAAATGCGATTGGGTTATCGTCGCCTAACTGCCAACAACGGTCGATCACTTCCTGACAGCGACGTTCCATCTCTGGGTTTTCACGCTGTACCGAAGCGAAGTCCAGATCTTCTGCTGACTGACCAGATGCCATGGAAGATGCCGCACCACCACCAAGACCGATGTTCATTGCCGGACCACCAAGTACGATTAGGCTCGCACCTACAGGGATCTCTTTCTTCTGTACGTGTTCATCGCGGATGTTACCCATACCACCAGCAATCATGATTGGTTTGTGGTAACCACGAATTTCTTCACCCGCATGAGAAGTGACTTTTTCTTCGTAAGTACGGAAGTAACCCAATAGATTTGGACGACCAAATTCGTTGTTGAATGCCGCGCCGCCAAGAGGACCTTCAAGCATGATGTCTAACGCATTCACAATACGACCCGGCTTGCCGAAGTCGGTTTCCCATGGCTGTTCAAAACCAGGAATACGTAAGTTAGAGGTTGTAAAACCAACCAGACCCGCTTTTGGCTTACCGCCGATACCCGTCGCGCCTTCGTCACGAATTTCACCGCCTGAGCCAGTCGATGCGCCCGGCCACGGAGAGATTGCCGTTGGGTGGTTGTGCGTTTCTACCTTCATCAAGATGTGCGTATCTTCATGGTGGTACGTGTATTGACGAGATTTAGGGTCAGGGAAGAAACGCCCCGCTTTAGAACCTGTCATAACGGCTGCGTTGTCTTTGTATGCAGACAGCACATAGTCAGGTGTCGTTTCAAAAGTGTTTTTGATCATTTTGAACAAAGACTTAGGTTGATCTACCCCGTCGATAGTCCAATCTGCGTTAAAAATTTTGTGGCGACAATGCTCTGAGTTCGCCTGAGCAAACATCATCAATTCAATGTCGTTTGGGTTACGCCCAAGCTTAGTAAAGTTCTCTACCAAGTAATCAATTTCATCTTCTGCGAGTGCCAAGCCAAGGGAAACGTTTGCCTCTTCAAGCGCAAGACGACCGCCAGCTAAGATATCAACATGTGCGACAGGCTTAGGCTCTGCAACAGTAAATAATGCTGATGCGGCTTCAAATTCTGTGAATACTGTTTCCATCATGCGGTCGTGAATTAACGCTTTAACAGCGTCAGCTTGAGCTTCTGATAGAACAACTGAAGATTCGACATAATAAGCCGTACCACGCTCTAGACGTTTCACTTTATCCAGACCACAGTTAACAGCGATATCGGTAGATTTAGAAGACCAAGGCGAGATAGTGCCAGGACGAGGCGTGACAAGAAGTAGAAGACCTTCAGGCTCATGCTCTTCGATGGTTGGGCCGTAAGTTAGTAACTTTTCAAGTTTTTCTAACTCTTGGTCATCAAGGTCTGACTTTAGATCGGCAAAGTGCATAAACTCGGCATAAATGCCAGTTACAGGCAGATCTTGTTCACGACAAAGTTCCAGTAGTTTATTAACACGAAACTCAGAAAGAGCTGGGGAGCCACGCAAAATTCTCATGTGCTTAGGTCTCTTATGCAATTGATTAAGGTGATATTGGAATAAATTCAGACACTTAAAATAAGCCCTGTCGAACCTATGCCGATTCCACCTCGTCATTGCGAGCGCATTATATAGTAATTGTTTTTGTGATGTAACACCAAAAGCAACCGTTTGCGTCATTTTTTTTGTCAAATTTGAATTACAACTAAAATGTCGATAAAACACACAATGTCACGTTATAAGTGTGTGATTCACTTTGCCCCATGAGCTCGCTTTGATATAAAGGCAAATAGAAATTTTCCAAGATGTACCTATTAATGCAAATAAGTCACTTCAACCGGCTCAAGCGCAGTGCTCTAATTTTAGTTTCTGTTCTTTTACTCTCTGCTTGCCAGATTGAGTCGGAGCCCAAAAGTGAATTTGAAAAAATTCAAGAACGTGGTGTGCTTCGTGTTGGCACGCTAAACAATCAGCTTTCCTACTACATAGGTCCCGATGGTCCCGCAGGGTTGGATTACGAATTGGCGCGTCAGTTTGCGGATCAGCTCGGCGTCAAACTCGAGATTAAACCAGCCTTTCGCCAGGCTGAGCTTTTTCCTGCTCTTAAGAAAGGAGATATCGATATCATCGCTACGGGTTTAAATCAAACGTCACAAGCAGTCAAACGATTTAGACCAGGCCCGGCCTATTATTATGTAAGCCAACAAGTGGTATATAAAAAAGGGCAACTTCGACCACGAGATATCGAACAACTCATTGAATACCAAGCCTCGAAAGACGACGAGTCCGACGAAGATACAAATGCAGGCGCTCAAACATTAAAGATCGTTGAACAATCGCAATATGTTCCGACCCTAACAGCGTTAAAGAAGCAGTATCCAGAACTTCAGTTTGAAATTGTTGGTGATGCTGACACGAGAGACTTACTCAAATACGTATCGACGGGTGAGTTACGTTTTACTGTGACTGATTCGGTGGAACTTTCCCTAGCTCAGCGCCTTTATCCCGACCTTGCGCTCGCGTTTGAACTTACAGAAGATCAACCAGTATCGTGGTTTACTCGACGCTCTGAGGACGAAAGTTTGTATGCGATGCTGATAGAGTTTTTCGGTAACATTAAACAATCAGGAGAACTGTCCACTCTCGAAGAGAAGTACATTGGTCATATTGAAGCATTTGACTACGTTGATACTCGCGCATTCATTCGAGCTCTGGATGACAAATTGCCTAAGTGGGCACCTTTATTCCAAAAGTACAGCGAAGAGTTCGACTGGCGCTTAATTGCAGCATTGGCGTATCAAGAATCACACTGGAAGCCAGCGGCAAAATCGCCAACAGGTGTAAGAGGGATGATGATGCTGACTCTGCCAACAGCGAAAAGCGTCGGGGTAACAAACCGTTTAGACCCTGAGCAATCTGTTCGTGGTGGTGTCGAGTACTTACGTCGTATTGTAAGTCGCGTGCCTGATAGCATCAACGAGCATGAAAAAATATGGTTTGCGTTAGCTTCATACAATATTGGTTACGGCCACATGATGGACGCACGACGACTCACCAAAGCACAAGGTGGCGATCCGAACGCTTGGGCGGATGTAAAAGACAGGCTGCCTTTACTACGTCAGAAGCGCTATTACAGTCAAACTCGCTATGGGTATGCCAGAGGCGATGAAGCGCGTAATTACGTAGAAAATATTCGACGTTACTACCAATCCATCATTGGTCATGTCAGCCAACAGCCAGCGATTGATGAGAATAGCGATGACTTGCAAGTGATTCCGCCGCTCAACCCCGCCATTTTGATATCGGGCGCAGTAGAGACCGTCGTAGAACAAGTCTCTGGCGCTTCTGACGTCACGGTTGAAGAAGATACCGAACAAGAAAGCATTGAAGAATAAACCCGCGGTAAACTAAAAAATGACGAGCCTATGAAGCTCGTCATTTTTATTGAGTCCTAACGAAAACTTATCTAGAATCCAATATTCTGAGTGACACCAACCACACTCAACCATTCCTTTGGTTGGTCGCCTTTTCTTCATCGTTAGTAAAACTGATTGCTTTGTAACAGATTACTTTACAACCACATGGTTTAGCTCACTTGATGAAGCGGCACTTTCGGCTACACTCTGCCGAAATAACGTCACTCCTATTATTAAGCATCGTATTGAAATTGTTTGCTGGCTCTGTGCAATGCAGAAGTCAAATGAAGAACGTTTAAACCATACAATGTTTAGTGCGATTATCGAGCCTATTGCCAAGCATCGATGAGCCGCGCTTTACTGGTATAAGTCTTGTCTGCAGGAGGTTTGAATATGAGAAGACGTAGAGTGCAGTCAAAGCGTTTAAATAACACAGTAGCTGCTATCCGACGTAAACGTAAACTGACATGTATGAAAAAGAAAGTAAGTTCACGTAATCGTGTTTTTGTACATTTAGTCAATCACTAGTGCGTCCAAGCAAACATCTACCACGTTGTAGGTGTTTGCTAGCCCTCACTACTCCCACTACCTTGTTCGCTCTCTCCATTTTCTAATGCTTTTTGTGCTTGCTTCTTCGCTTTAATTTCCTTTCGGCGGCGCTTAAAAAACGCTTGTAGCTGAGTGCGGCACTCATCTTCTAGCAGCCCCTTTTCAACTAAGGCGTAATGGTAAGCGGCTTGGCTTTCAAACAAATTAAGCACTGTTCCTGCTGCTCCAGCTTTTAAATCTGGCGCTCCAAAAACAACCCGCTTAACGCGGCTATGCAATAAGGCTCCGGCACACATTGGGCATGGCTCAAGTGTTACATATAACGTCGTATCCAGAAGGCGGTAATTTTCTAGCTTTTGGCCTGCTTTACGCAGTGTTTGGATCTCAGCATGTGCGGTAGCGTCATTAGTACCAATAGAGCGATTCCACCCCTCAGCGATAATTTCACCATCTTTGACAAGCACTGCGCCGACAGGTACTTCCCCCTCAGCTTCTGCTTGCTCGGCAAGCACCATCGCTCTGCGCATAAACAATTCATCTTGAGGGGTAAACGGATGGTTAGACAAAGGAGGCTCCAAAGAAACAAAAAACGATTGAAGTCGGGAATTTTATCACCAACTTCGGTTTCACTACAGCAACACATCACGGGACAAAGTCTGCAACCCCAAAAAACCTAGTTACAAGACCTATCGATGTTCGTTGTGCGAGAACAAAAAAGCGCAGATCGAAGACCTGCGCTTTTCGGCTGCCAATTAGCGGCTTTCACACCCTACACGTTTTTACATTGTGTAAGTGTAAGGAGCTTGAATGCCTAGCGGGATACCTACCATCCAATAAGCAACTAGGAAGATAGACCAACCGATCAGCATTGCGATCGAGAATGGCATCATTAGTGACGCAAGCGTACCGATACCAGCCGACTTCACATAACGCTGACAGTAAACCACTACAAGAGGGAAAAATACCATTAGAGGCGAAATGATGTTCGATACAGAGTCACCCACACGGTAAGCCGCTTGAGACAGCTCAGGCGAGATACCAACCGCCATTAGCATTGGCACTAAGATTGGACCAATTAAAGCCCATTTTGCCGATGCCGAACCAATAAGTAGGTTTACAGACGCGGTTAGAAGGATCATACCGATGATGGTCACTTCACCTGGTAGGTTCATCGCTTTTAAGCCTTCTGCGCCATACAACGCTAGCATCGTACCGATGTTTGACTGAGCAAATGCAGATAAGAACTGAGCACAGAAGAACGACATTACAATGTATGCGCCCATGGTTGACATGGTGTCAGCCATCGCTTTGATAATGTCGTTGCTGGTCTTGAACGTTCCAGACACTTTACCGTAAACGTAACCAGGAATGATAAACAGAATAAAGATCAGCGGAACGATAGACTTCATGATCGGTGCTGAGAAGGCCGTAATTTCACCTTCAGGCGAGCGTAGCGCTGATGTTTCTGGAATTAATGCTGCAACAAGTAAGGCAATACCCGCCATCATTGCCCAACCAGCATAACGGAATGCTTTTGATTCCAGTTCAGTAAATGAACCTAGGTTTGGCGCAGTTTCCGCATCGTCATCAATTGGCATTTTTGACAAACGAGGCTCAATGATTTTTTCTGTCACGTACCAACCAATCGCTACAATAATGATGGAAGATAGGCCAGTAAAGAAGATGTTCGCTAATGGGTTAACCACGTATTCAGGATCAAGAACCTGCGCCGCAGTTTGCGTAAAGCCTGCTAGTAGTGGATCTATACCTGAAGGGATAAAGTTTGCAGAGAAGCCACCAGATACACCTGCAAATGCTGCCGCAATACCTGCTAAAGGGTGACGACCTGCCGCATGGAAGATAATACCGCCAAGAGGAATAACCAGAACATAGCCTGCATCTGCCGCAGTATGCGATACAATGGCAACCAAAATAAGCATTGGAGTAAGAAGCTTAGCTGGCGTGAAGTTCAGCATCTTCTTAAGACCCGTCGTAATAAAACCCGAAGAATCTGCAACACCCACACCTAGCATTGCGACAAGTACGATACCCAGTGGCGCAAAGCCAGTAAACGTCGTCACCATATTAGCAAGGAAACTTGCTAGCGCTTCGCCCGTAAGTAAGTTGGTGATAGTAAGAGCTTCGCCCGTTCGAGGGTTTGGAAGATCGAATGATACATTCGACAAAAGTGCTGACGCCGCCCAAGTAATGATCAATGCCCAGAAGAACAAAATCGCAGGATCAGGAATTTTGTTACCTGTCCTCTCGATAAAGTTTAAAAAGCGCTCCATCCCGCTCGGCTTCGATGATGGTGCCTTATTTACAGCTTGGTTACTCATGGTAACTCCATAGTGAATGATGTTGGTGCCAAGGCCTATTTGAGTAATTATGACGGCCTACTATCCAACGAGTATTCTAGTAAACACTAATGGAGAAAGCACAAGGTTCTATATTTTTTTTCATAATTGGAGACATATTTTGCAAAAACACCACTTCAATTAAACATAATAAAAACAGTAGCACGTCAACTCAATTAACAGTTCAAAAACCATTTATTAACCGTGACAAATCCGGTATCAAACAGGAATTACACCCGCATTTGTCTCAGCCCATGTATGCAATTGAACTTAGTTTTCGAATTCACTGTACTGTGAAATCATAGTTTTCAGCTGAACGGATTGCGTCTGCCCCATTCTATCTTCCCAACTTGTTGTGATGATGATCGTCTTTAGTGAACCTGATACAGTAGCAGGTGGCACATCCCACTCCACCGTGTACGCTCCAGTGGCGGAAGATCCTGTCACGATAGAGGCAAAACTGGCAGTAGAAATCGTAGAAAGCGCATCCGAAGCACCACGCGTTCGGAACCATTCAAGCTGGTTCTCTGTTAGACGCAGTGCTTCAATACTTTTTATGGCATATTCGGATTCGCGTTCTAGATACACGTTTAGCTTCGTTAAACCTAACGCGCCTACGCCAAGAAGCAGGAAAGAAATTAAGACTTCTAGAAGGTTAAATCCTTTTTGTTTAGAGATCATTCCAAGAGCCTCTCAACCACGATATTCTTTTGTGATTACTTGGGATAGAAGTAGCATCAAACTCCAAATTTAATGAACTTGAAAAAACACTTAATCCACCAACTGTATCAAACACAAAACCTCCGGTTGGCTTGAAAGCCCCTCCTGAGATAAATGTTAGCTTCGCTTTTTCTGCTGTAGATAAACTCCCTAAATGAGCGGTGCCTGAAACTTCAGATGTCCATCTTGAGGACATATTCCCGACAGGAGATGTATACAAGTGATAAACCATGCCAGGAAAGGTATCGGTACCATAAGTCGAGAGTATGCCATTCTCTACCACTAGAACTTTGGGAGAAGCACCCGCAGTTACTCCTAGTCCGTTTTCCAAATCACAATCTCCCTCCACCCAAACTTTATCATTTGAAGCAAAGGCAGCAAGAATAAGATCCTTACACGAAGTGTTTCCCGCACCAGAGCTTACTACGCTACCACTTATGACTGTAAATTCATTTTTTACAGTTGCAATTTCGCTTCGTGGATAACCAAAGAAAGATTCAAACGGATCTAGGTCAGGATCGTGTATGAAATCATGTTCAAACATCTTATTATCACCAATGTAGTCGGTATTATTTCCTACAACCTTAACTTTGTAGTCATTTATCCCTCCAGAGCCATCGCAGTTAGAGTCTCCGGACACACACAAACCAGGTCTTTGCGTATCTGTTTTATATGCAGAATTACATGTATTTCCTGTAGGATCATTCGTTACGACACCTCCATGCAGTTTAATTGAAGCCTGAAACCGTACAGATACACAGTAATCAGGTGTAACAAATTCAGGCTTAAAAGTATTAGATCCCACTAACATCAAATCAGATCGGGCTTGAATCGCCCCAGTCGTTCGACTCAGAACTTTTATGTTCTTTTTCAGTTTAAAATGATTGTTCGCAAAAGATTGAATTTCAAAGTAACTCGGATTGGCTGAAGATGCTGTAGCGCTGACTATCACATCACACGTTGAATAGTCTTGGCTATCTGGTAAGACTGTGTCATTGTTTTTGTTTATTGCGAACGCACATTCTAACCCGCCCTCCGCTTTCCAGTGTGCCTGTCGCGCTTTTAGCTCGTTCTGAGCAACTTTTATTTGGAAAAAAACACCTTTTGAAGAAGCTAGGGCAACAATTAAAGCAAGAAGCAATAGAACGGAAGTGACCAACAAAGTAACATATCCAGATTGGTTGGGCTTAAACTTCATTGCCAGTTCCTCTGCTTAATAGAAAACTCCGCGACTTTACTCAGCTCTCCATCAACGGTTTGCAACCCTAAGGACACATCAGTTATGCCACTTACTTTTGTTCCATTCTTTACACTCGCTGAACTGATTGAGAATTGAGTGACCTGAAGAATATCTTCATCGAATAGTGATCTACAGAAATCAATTCCGGCAAAAGATTTAATATCAGCTTGAGAAGCAACAGGATTTGAACAAAACTTAAGCTGATTTCCATCCCGTATATATTTAATATTTTGATAACCACTACCTTCTTTAAGATAAACAAAACCAACAGAGGCTCCTCCACTGACTGTAATAGTGTTTGTAGCTCCAGACAGCTTTAGCGAATTACCATTACCACCATCGTAACCCGCTCGCTGAATATCCTCTTTCATCAACATGAGGGTAACGTTGAGTCCTTGTAGAAGATGTAATTCTAAATTTTTTTCTCTTGCTGTTTTTTGGAGGCTAATAAATACAGAACCAATCACTCCTAATAGAACTAAGCCTATTAACGAACTTATCATAAGCTCAATTAACGACCCGCCTCTTTGGTAACGCTTACTCACACTCTGGGTAATCATATAACTTGCCTCCAAGTCGGCTACATATTTTGATACGTCCCGGTGGATTGGACAGAGCGACCTCCAATATCAAGCTTGGGTTTGCCGTTGGGTAAAACTGCATTGTTCCACCACGTGGCCACCCTCTTACCTCATCAAAGCTAATTCTTGCAGGGGGGGCGTAGAGTTGTTGGATGGTAAGTTCAGAGTATGATGAGCCTGACAAGTTCAGAATGGTATTGCCCGCACCACTTTCCGAATCCGTAAGCTGAAATGACCACCCTCCGTTGTTGACTGGTACATTTTTATCCATTGGAAAATGTACATACAACTTTGTATTTCTCATCACTGCTTCAGACTTGCTTTGATTCAAAAACCCCACCAACTCTGTTGCAAGTCTTTGCATTTGCACAGTTTGTGAAACACGGCTAAAGCTTGGAGCTGCAAACGCCAATATAATACTCAGTACAGCAACAGTAATAAGAAGCTCCAACAACGTAAACCCGCGAGGCATTTCCCAAATTCCTATGTAAACGGCAAAAGGGCCGTAATTCATCTTGCACAGATGCTATCACCTGCCAAAAATAGGCGGAAAAGTGAAAAGGAAACTACTCGTGATGATTCGAATTTCTCGTTGTAACGGCTACAAAAAAGGATTGAGAGGGATGACATTGATCGAATTACTGATAGCTGTCGTGATTGTCGGGATCATTGCTGCGATCGCCTACCCTTCTTACACTAATCATGTAATCAAGTCTCATAGGACGGTTGCCTTGAGCGATCTTAGTCGAATTCAGCTAGAGCTAGAGACATCTTATGATGGTGGGTACGACTGGAGTCATATTCTCTCTGGAGGAACATGCACTCTATGTGACTCAGACAAAAATAGATTTTCTTTCGATATTGCTAGCTCTGCAAGTACGGCCTATACCATTACAGCAACAGCAAAATCACCTCTTGGACAAGACGACGACGAGTGCTTGACTGGTTCTAAAACGATTACTTTAACGTCAACAAATGTCGAAGAACCAAGTGATTGCTGGAACTAGCAAGAACACCGAGATGCAAAAAGGCCTGCATTTTAGCAGGCCTTTGTATTTGTGCTTTTCACTAACGTCTTAGCTGGTTAAATCATCAAAGAACTTTTTCACACCGTTGAAAAAGCCTTCTGATTTAGGCTTGTGCTTTGTCGCCGCTTCACCACCACAAGATTCTTCAAACTCTTTGAGCAGTTCTTTTTGGCGTGAGCTTAGATTTACTGGTGTTTCGACAACCAACTTAACAATCAAGTCACCGATACCGCCACCGCGAACGCCTTTCACACCTTTACCACGCATGCGGAACATACGACCTGTTTGCGTTTCTGAAGGTACTTTTAGGCTTACGCGACCATCTAGAGTTGGTACTTCAACTTCACCACCTAGAGCCGCCATCGCAAAGCTTACTGGCACTTCACAGTATAGGTTGTTGCCATCACGCTCGAAGATATGGTGCTCTTTCACGTGCACTTGTACATACAAGTCGCCAGCAGGCGCCCCCATTTCTCCCGCTTCACCTTCGCCAGATAGACGAATACGGTCGCCAGTATCAACACCTGCAGGGATCTTAACGTTAAGTGTTTTTGTTTTCTGCTTACGACCTTGACCATGACACTCATTACAAGGGTCTTTAATGATTTTACCTTTACCGTGACAGGTAGGACAGGTTTGTTGCACTGCGAAGAAGCCTTGTCGCATCTGTACTTGACCATGACCATGACAGGTACCACATGTTTCAGCAGATGAACCTTTCTTCGCGCCACTACCATCACAGGTATCACAGTGTACTAGTGTCGGTACTTCGATCTCTTTCGTTACACCACGAACTGCTTCTTCTAGCGTTAATTCCATGTTGTAACGTAGGTCAGCACCTCGCTGGGCACGGTGGCCACCACCGCCACGACGACCACCACCAAAGATGTCACCGAATACATCGCCAAAGATGTCGCCGAAATCAGCACCGCCGCCGCCAAAGCCGCCGCCACCGAAACCACCGCCGCCTTGTTCAAAAGCAGCATGACCGTATTGGTCGTACGCCGCTTTCTTTTGAGGGTCGGTCAGAACTTCGTACGCTTCTTTTACTTCTTTAAACTTGTCCGCCGCAGAATCATCACCCTGGTTTCGGTCTGGGTGGAATTTCATCGCTAGACGCTTATACGCCTTTTTGATATCGCGCTCTGAGGCATCACGGCTTACGCCTAATACTTCGTAAAAATCACGTTTTGACATGTTCTTCGTCACCAGTTAATTACTACAAACGGCATCGATTCACCGCTTGGTGTTTGTATCGTTCTAGGTAAGTGCACTTGTCTGCAACATACTTAACTAGAAAGACAGCGTTTACAAACAGACGGGCGTAAGAGTTGCCCCAAACGCCCGCACACGAAGTCTTATCGACCCCAGATGGCTAAGTAGCCATCTGGTTAAGAAATATTATTTCTTGTCGTCTTTAACTTCTTCGAACTCAGCATCTACAACGTCGTCTTCTTTAGACTGTGCACCTGCGTCAGCACCTTGTGCTTGCTGCGCTTGAGCTTGTTGTTGAGCGATTTCCATCAGCTTTTGAGAAGCAGTCATTAGTGCTTGAACTTTAGCATCGATAGCTTCTTTGTCTTCGCCTTTACGTGCTGTTTCTAGCTCAGAAATTGCTGCTTCAATCTTCTCTTTCTCTTCTGCAGGTAGCGCTTCACCAGCTTCTTCTACTTGCTTACGAGTACCGTGAATCATTTGGTCAGCTTGGTTACGTGCAGTTGCTAGCTCTTCGAACTTCTTGTCCGCTTCTTTGTTAGCTTCTGCTTCTTGAACCATTTTCTCGATGTCTTCATCGCTTAGACCGCCAGAAGCTTGGATAGTGATCTTCTGCTCTTTACCAGTCTGCTTGTCTTTCGCAGATACGTGTAGGATACCGTCCGCATCAAGGTCAAACGTAACCTCGATTTGTGGCATACCACGTGGTGCAGGCTGGATGCCTTCTAGGTTAAATTGGCCTAGAGACTTGTTGTACATCGCTTGCTTACGCTCACCTTGTAGAACGTGGATAGTTACCGCGCTCTGGTTGTCTTCCGCTGTAGAGAAAACTTGGTTCGCTTTAGTTGGGATAGTTGTGTTCTTCTCAACTAACTTAGTCATCACGCCACCCATTGTCTCGATACCTAGAGACAGTGGAGTTACGTCTAGTAGTAGTACGTCTTTAACGTCACCAGCAAGTACACCACCTTGAACTGCAGCACCCATTGCTACTGCTTCGTCAGGGTTTACGTCACGGCGCGCTTCTTTACCAAAGAACTCAGCAACTTTCGCTTGAACCATTGGCATACGAGTCTGACCACCAACTAGGATTACGTCAGTGATGTCGTTTACTGATAGGTCAGCGTCAGCTAGAGCTACTTTTAATGGCTCAAGAGAGCGTTGTACTAGGTCTTCAACTAGAGATTCTAGTTTTGCACGAGTCACTTTAATGTTCATGTGCTTAGGACCAGTTGCATCTGCAGTAACGTAAGGTAGGTTTACGTCTGTTTGAGAAGTAGAAGAAAGCTCGATTTTCGCTTTCTCTGCTGCTTCTTTAACACGCTGCATTGCTAGTGGGTCGTTCTTAAGGTTGATGCCTTGCTCTTTGTTGAACTCATCAACCAAGTAGTTGATTAGACGGTTATCAAAGTCTTCACCACCTAGGTGAGTATCACCGTTAGTTGCTAGAACTTCGAATGTTTTCTCGCCTTCAACTTCATCAATTTCGATGATTGAAATATCGAATGTACCACCACCAAGGTCGTATACCGCGATAGTGCGATCGCCGCCTTTCTTATCTAGACCGTAAGCTAGTGCAGCTGCCGTTGGTTCGTTGATGATACGTTTAACTTCTAGACCTGCGATACGGCCAGCATCTTTTGTCGCTTGACGCTGAGCATCGTTAAAGTAAGCAGGTACTGTGATAACTGCGCCAGTTACTTCCTCACCAAGGAAGTCTTCAGCAGTTTTCTTCATTTTCTTAAGAACTTCAGCAGAAACCTGAGGAGCTGCCATTTTTTGGCCTTTCGCTTCTACCCAAGCATCACCGTTGTCAGCCTTAACGATTTTGTAAGGCATGATTTCGATGTCACGCTGAACTTCTTCGTCTTCAAAACGACGACCGATTAGACGCTTAATTGCAAATAGCGTGTTTTCTGGGTTAGTTACTGCTTGACGTTTCGCTGGTTGACCTACTAGCGTCTCACCGTCAGTGTAAGCAATAACCGATGCAGTAGTACGTTCGCCCTCTGCGTTTTCAATTACACGTGGTTTGTCGCCGTCTAATACAGCAACACATGAGTTAGTAGTACCTAAGTCAATACCAATGATTTTACCCATCTGGCTATCTCCGAATAAATTCTATTTTCGTTTGGTTATAACCCCAATGTGGGGGGAGGAGAATCGGGTTTCAACCCTTGCTCACAAACAAAAATAATCAATGTTTGCTTCTCTATGCCACATAGATAAGGGCGGCAAAATGCTTTTCAAGGGCAGAATTAAAAAAAAGCGTCTTTTTTCGAAATTTATGTGTTTCTTTCTGATTAGTTGGGAACTCGTCACACTGCTGTAGCGCAACAAAACGTCATTTCCCAGATAAATTTATTTATGTCCGACTCTTCCTAAATAAAAAACGAGCTCATAAGAGCTCACTTCAATATTAGGGTTAAAATAAATTATTCAAGGTATTAGGCGTTCGCTTGAGCAGGCTCAGCATCAACACCTTCTTCTTTACCTATCTCACCTTCTGTTTTTGCAACAATGGTGTTCACTGCCGTGTCGCCGACAACGTTAGATGATGTACAGAACATATCATTAATACGGTCGACCGCTGCAATGATTGCCAAACCTTCAGGTGGTAAGCCTAGCTGGTGAAGCAGAACGCCTACCATTACCACGCCGCCCCCAGGAACGCCGCCCGCACCAATAGATAACAGAAGAATAGTTAAGCCAAGTGTGAAGATGTCTGCGGTGTTAATTGGCTGGCCAAAAGCGTTCGCAACAAACATCGTTGCTAGAGCAATATAGATAGACACACCAGACATATTCATCGTTGCGCCCAGTGGTACACCGAAGCCAGCAACCGATTTAGAGACCTGAAGCTTTTCTGTCAGTGTGCGCATCGTTACCGGGATAGTCGCGTTTGAGCTCGCGGTAGATAGAGAGAAAAGAATCTGCTCACGAGTTGCACGTAGGAAAGTCTTTGGAGAAGTTCCTGTCGCAATACTCACTGCCATTGGGTAGAAGAAGAAGATCCAGAACACCAACATCGCAACCACCAAAGCCACGTAACCGGCAACGGACATTAATGTATTGGCGTTTAGCGTTGCACCTAGTTGAATCATTAGTGCGAACACACCATATGGTGCAAGACTCATCACTAATCCAACCAATTTCATCATGATTTCATTTGCCATTTTGAATGTGCGAATAGCTGGGCCACCACGAGAATCCAAAGCTTGAATTGCAAGCCCCGTCAAAATTGCCATAAAGATGATTTGCAGCATGTCGCCGCTAGCAAACGCTTGTACAGGGTTGCTAGGAACAATGTTAACAACTAAAGAGAAAATGTCCGGCGTCTCTGTCGTTGTCAGCTGCACAGCCTCAGATACCGTTCCTGCTAGATTAGCGCCCGCTCCTGGCTGGAAGATCAAGCCGACAGTCAAAGCCGCCGTAATCGCAATGATGGTGTTAAGAATGTAAAGGGTAAAAGTTTTTCCACCAAGACGACCAAATGCACTGATGTCTTTCAAGTCAACAATGCCGCATACGATTGAAACGTAAACTAAAGGAACAACAAGCAATTTGATCAGTGAGACGAACATGCCGCCAACACCTTCTGCTGCTCCAAGTAGGTATGTATCAAAAATCGCAATACCGCTAAATAAGTACTGAATTGCTGTCCCCAGCACAAGGCCGGCAAACAAGCCTATAAAAATCTTACTAGAAAGCGATTTATCCATTATAAATCTCCGATATGTTGTGTTTGCTATTTACATTTTTGTAGTTATATATGCTTACTTTTAAAGCATTAGTCGCAAATCATACACACCGAAGTTACAAAATAAAGTGATAATTTACATTTTTGTTAACGAAATTGTTTTAGAAAAAATGACTATATTTACATTCCTATGCAGAACAAACATTCACACAACGAATGATTACAATCACTTATAGCCCTTCCCATTAATAAACACGCAGCGAGATGAGAGAAAATCTCCTATAGGAAAATAATTAACCAATAGGAAAAAATATGAAGGGGATCAAATTTTCATTTATCGATATACAACGAAGTTCGATGCAGTCATTTATGTTTAAAACAAAAAAGCGCCCATCAAAAATGATGGGCGCTTTTATACTTAAAAAACAGGCAGTTAAAGTTACTTAGCAACCATTACCATTGCCGGACGAATCACACGGCCGTTTAGTTCGTAACCTTTTTGCATAACAAACATAACAGTGTTTGATTCATGATCAGGGCTCTCCTGAATCGACATCGCTTGATGGAACTCTGGATTGAATGCTTCACCTTCAGGGTTGATTGCTTTCAAGCCAAATTTCGCTACAACGTCTACAAACGTTTTATGTGTTAGTTCAACGCCTTCTAGGAACGGCTTCACAGTTTCATTCTCTGTATCTGCCGCTTGAATTGCACGCTCTAGGTTATCAATAACAGGAAGCAGCTCTTCTGCAAACTTGTTCAACGCAAACTTACGTGCTTTATCGATCTCTTGCTCAGTGCGACGACGCATGTTTTCTACTTCAGCTTTAGAACGCAACACCGCATCTTGTTGCTCTTTTACTTTTGCCTCGCTAGACAATAGTGCCGCTTCTAGTTGAGCAATCTTAGCGTCTGTCTCATCACCAAGCTCTTCAAGCTCAGCTTCAACTTCTTGTGCTTCAGCTTCTACTTTTTCAGCCTCTTCGATGATTTGATCAAGCTCTTCTTCTGTAACTTTGTTTTCTTCGTTGCTCATGATATCTCCAGAATTCAACATAATGCCCTTAAAGCCATGCGCGTTTTTGCGGGCTTTAACCACATAAAAATTCGCATATTTAGGTGACTTGCCATTATTATGGGGATGAAGATTCCTGATTCAAGCCTCTTTAATGCGGAAATGCTATGAAAAATCCATGTAACGTGATCGCGATTATCGGAAAACCAAGAGATCAACAAGCAATTCAAACTCATAAAGAGTTGTACCAATGGTTGACCTCTGAGGGCTATAAAGTATTCATTGACGATCGCCTTGCCGCAATACTGGATGATATCCCACAGAGTCAGTTTGCTAGCTTAGTTGAACTAGGAAAAAATGCCGATCTAGCCATTGTGGTTGGTGGCGATGGCAACATGTTAGGTGCGGCAAGAATTTTATCCCGATTTGATGTGCCAGTTATAGGCGTGAACCGTGGAAATTTGGGCTTCTTAACTGACTTGAACCCAGACGACTTCCAAGCGTCTCTGCAAGCGGTACTCGACGGTGAGTATATTGAAGAGGAACGTTTTCTTTTAGAGGCGGAAGTACACCGCCACGGACAAATAAAGAGCCATAACGCTGCGCTAAACGAAGCCGTACTTCACCCAGGGCAAATTGCTCATATGATTGAATTTGAAGTGTACATAGATGAAAGCTTCGCCTTCTCTTTACGGGCCGACGGTTTGATTGTCTCCACTCCGACTGGCTCGACGGCATATTCACTTTCTGGCGGCGGCCCAATTCTTTCTCCTAGCTTGAATGCCATTTCACTCGTGCCAATGTTCCCTCATACATTGTCGAGTCGACCTTTGGTGGTTGATGGAAAACGTCGAATTAAATTGGTGGTATCACCAGAAAACCGTGGAACACAAGAAGTTAGCTGTGATGGACAAGTCTCGCTTCCAGTTACCCCTGGCGACGAAATTCACATCTATCAAAGTCCAAATGTACTAAAGCTCATCCATCCAAAAGACTACAGCTACTATCACGTCTTACGGAATAAGCTTGGCTGGTCTAGTAAATTGTTCTAACACTTGTTACTCAGGGCAATAACTTCAATAAAAAAGCCAGCAGCTCAATTGCTACTGGCTTTTGGCTTTCTTAGACAAGAAATAGACACAAAGTAGTGAGGCGACACGATATTTGTCATCATTAAAGAGAAGCTTATAAATTTTGATCCTGTGGGCAAACTTTACACAAAAGATAGAAAAGCAAATTCAATGATCTATGTCCGGTGATATTCTCACCATGAATAGAGTATTAACTCTATTTCATAAAATCAATAAAGGACATATTATGAAGAAAACCATCATTCTGTCTGTTCTCAGTACATTAGCACTTATTGGCTGCCAATCAGAGGAAACGCAAGTCAACAGTGTATCCAACGCAAAAGCGGAAGATATCACTAAGACGAAGCGTGCCCTCGCTCAACAATTGAGTGAGAACTATGCTGCCATTGAACCCATGCTGAGAAGAGATATTACTCCACAACAGACTAACGTGTCTGTATCAGCATTTGTTAAGCAAAACCCTAACTCAGAGTTCAGCCGCCAGCTTGTACAAGCTGACACTCAAATTCGTAGCTGGAAAGGTATTTCTGAATACTCAGATCAGTTGTTAGAAGTTCGCTTGGCAAATGAAGCCATGATAACAGCATGGCAAAGTGGCGAGGTCGAGCCATTATTTGCATTTGAACCAAGTGGTGATGATGAGAATTGGCAATACATCGAAGCATTTGATGTTTATGGCAACGTCCATCAACTCGATGTTTACCAGCTCCCTGAGGTACCTGTACTTGTCGTTGATAACAATAGCTCTGCAGAGCTAAAAGCAGGCTTGCAAGCTATGCAAGCTGAGATGAAAAAACTCGGTCAACCAGCTTTAGTTCAACCATATATTGCTGATGAACAACGCCAAAATACACCGCTATTGTCAAGTAGCGCAGTAGGCGAAGCGGCTCCAATTCAAACCACGCAGTTGAAAAAGATCCGTCTAGCCGATGACAAAGAACCTTGGATCTCTGGCAAGGCAGAAATCTACGCTATCGTAACGGGCGTCAATCCAAGTCGTGATGAACCTACTCTCGATTTGGTGGAGCTTCCATACTTAGACTACGATAACCAAGATTACTATCCGAATCAGATCATTATTCACTGGTCTCGTTACCGCTGGGGTGCGGCAGACATTGTGCTCATGGAGCAAGATGACGGCACAGACTATAAACAATTGGCAAAACTCCTTGTTCAAGTTGCCGAAGAAGTATTGAAAGCGATTCCAGATCCAGAAGTTCAGGCTTACGCGATTATTCCGCAAATCACGAACAAGATCATCGACACTATCCCCGATGGTGTACTCACGAATGATGATGACTTCGTCGACGTTTACTACACTCTAATGCAAGACACTTCATACGTGGATCACCCAGGTGCAGGTGTGAATGCAGTCGTCACACTAGAACCACTAACGATTAACCCAACTCGTCCGTAACCTGTTCAATTTTAATGAGTCGTTGTAATCACATCGGCTCATTTTTCCCACTTCATCACAAAAAAACAGCCTACAAAGAAAATTTTCCTTACCTGACTTTACTGTATAAAGAAACAGTATATACTGTTCTCTTATACAGTATTGTTCAGTTATACAGGTAAATAAAATGCTGGCTCATCTAAGTGTTAATAATTTTGCGATTGTTAAGTCTTTACAACTCGAGCTTTCTAAGGGCATGACCACCATTACAGGTGAAACAGGCGCGGGTAAATCCATTGCTATCGATGCTTTAGGGCTCTGCTTAGGCGGACGAGCCGATGCCGGCATGGTGCGACAAGGTGAAGAGAAAACCGAAGTTAGCGCCGCTTTTTTATTGGACAACAACTTACATGCAACACGTTGGTTAGAAGATAACGATCTGCTAGATGGCAGTGAGTGTATTTTGCGTCGTATTATCACAAAAGAAGGCCGCTCAAGAGCCTTCATTAATGGCAGCCCTGTTCCACTATCACAACTCAAATCTCTAGGGCAGCTACTTATCAATATCCATGGGCAGCACGCTCATCATCAATTGATGAAAAGTGAGCACCAAATGGCCATGCTCGACCAATATGCTGGGCATTTAAACCTACTAAAAAGCACACGAAGTGCTTACCAGCATTGGCGTCAGGCGGATAATAACCTCAAGCAGCTAAAAGAAAATAGCCAGCAAAACCAGGCGCAAAAACAGTTGCTTGAATACCAAATCAAAGAACTGAATGAGTTATCGCTAGGTGAAGAAGAATTTGCAGAGCTCGAGCAAGAGCATAAACGACTATCCAACAGTGGTGAACTCGCCACTACCTGTCAGCAAGCCATCGAACTTATTTACGAAGGTGAAGAAGTCAATGCGCTTGGTATTTTGCAATCGGCCAATCACTCCCTAATTCAATTAGCCGAATTAGATGAAAAGCTATCTGAGCTACCTAACATGCTGTCAGAAGCGATGATTCAACTTGAAGAAACGAAGAATGAATTACGCAGCTACTTAGATGGCATCGATGTTGATCCAGCTCGTATGGCTTATGTAGAAGAACGTTTTTCTAAAGTGATGTCTGTAGCTCGTAAACACCACGTAATGCCAGAAGAACTCTACCAGCATCATCAAGATCTTCTGGCCCAAGTAGAAGCGTTAGATTGCTCCGATGAACGTTTAGATGAACTTGCTCAAGAAGTAGAACACAAGTACCAAAGCTTTCTAACACAAGCAGAAAAACTGCACAAATCACGCAGCCGTTACGCAAAAGAACTGAACAAACTGATCACACAAAGCATGCACGAATTGAGCATGGAGAAAGCAGTATTCAGTATCGAAGTTAGCAATGACAACACGCACCCATCGCCGCTTGGCATGGACAGCGTGTGCTTCTTAGTATCGACCAACCCGGGACAACCATTGCAACCTATAGCAAAAGTTGCGTCAGGCGGTGAGCTATCACGTATCTCTCTAGCTATCCAAGTGATCACCGCTCAGAAAGTAGATACACCAAGTTTAATCTTCGATGAAGTGGACGTAGGTATTAGTGGCCCAACAGCTGCCGTAGTGGGCAAAATGCTACGCAAGCTTGGCGAATCTACTCAAGTATTGTGTGTCACTCACCTCCCTCAAGTTGCCGGATGCGGCCATCAACAAATGTTTGTTGCTAAGCAAACCAAAGCAGGCCAAACCGAAACCCAAATGCACGCATTAGATGAACAACAACGTGTGGCAGAATTAGCTCGCTTACTTGGTGGTAGTCAAATAACCGACTCAACGTTGGCAAACGCAAAAGAACTGCTTATCGCCGCTTAATAAATCGACAAGGGATGAGATATGGATATCAGAGCAATACACAAAACCAACTGCTTAGATCTCATCCCTATTTTTATTGAGTTAGAACATTACTACTTCAAAGAAAAAGCTTCATCAAAACACGATCTGGTCCATTATCTAAAGAGCCAAGTCTTCTCTGAACATTCTGATGTTAATATCATTGCGGTTTACGATAATGATGACGTCGTAGGCTTTGCATCTTATACCGTCATGTTCCCTGCCCCAAAACTCTCAGGGCAGATGTACTTAAAAGATCTGTTCGTATCTTCGAAGGTTCGAGGAAAAGGGGTTGGTCTCAAGTTAATGAAGTATCTGGCATCTTTGGCGATCAAGTGTGGATGCCAAAGGTTGGACTGGACAGCTGAAAGTAGTAACCCTACCGCAGGTCAGTTTTACCGCTCAATTGGTGCAACACTAATTCATGAAAAAGAGTATTATCGTTTTTCAGGTGATGCATTACGCGAATTCGCCAAAACCGACTAACGAGTCACTAGGCTTTGCTCACCGCTGAAAGCGTCCATCACCCTACTTCCGATTGAAATTTGCTCTTCGTCACCTAACTAATACGTCATGTGGTGACATTTACCGCCTAATATCGGTGAATAAATGCAACTCAACTCAAAATTCGTTGTCAGATTGTCTACCATACGACGCATAGCTTTTTACATCTGCGTCGAGCTTGTTTATTATCAGCGCAGTATTTTAAAGGTTACTAAGAAATTATTATGCAATTAAAGAAGTGGTTAGTTGCCGTACCATTAGCAATGACATTGCTGACAGGATGTTCGGTATTGGAAAGACTGGTTTATCGTATTGATATCAACCAAGGCAACTATGTAGAACAAAGTGCGGTTGATAAATTAAAGTTTGGGATGACTAAAGCACAGGTTCGCTTCGTATTAGGGTCGCCAATGCTTATTGAAAACGGCTATCCAAACACTTGGTATTACATCTATCATCATACTCCTGGCCATGGCGAACCAGTACAGAAAGATCTGATTGTAAACTTTAATGACCAAGGCACGCTCGCAGACATCAGTGGTGACTTTCCAAAAAGTGACGCATTTTACGAGCAAATTCAGTAAACTGACTTTTGCAAAAAAACCTCCCGTTTGGGAGGTTTTTTATTATATAGAAATCATGTTAGTCAAACTTTGAGTAACTCACATGAGCTATTGGGTTAATATTAATCCTGCTTATTTTTACGTACAGAACTAGGCTTGCCACCGGTGACTGGGTCTGCACTCCCCTCGGTTTTAGCCTGCTCCGCCCGCTTACGGCGAATCTCTTTCGGATCGGCAAGTAACGGACGATAAATCTCTATTCGATCTCGATCTCGAACGGTCGCATCCAACTTCACGTTACGACTAAACACACCCACTTTGTTCTTGGACAAATCAATTTCAGGGTACAACTCCAATACACCGGATTGTCGAATGATCTCTTCTACCGTTGCGTGATTATTTACCACTAAGTTAAATACACGCTGTTCATGAGGAAGAGCATAGACAACCTCAACGTGAATCATATCTGACTCAATACTCATAACACTCGTAGACCTGTTTTGCGCGTTTAGTAAATGCATTTACCATATTACTAGTAAGCTCGTTAAAAATCTTACCGAAGGCCATCTCAATCATTTTACTTGAGAATTCAAACTCAAGCTTTAGTTCAACCTTGCAAGCTTGTTCATCTAGCGCGGTAAAAATCCAACCACCACGCAACGTCTTAAACGGGCCATCCACCAAGTTCATCATAATTGCCTGACCGGGGATCAACTCATTTGAAGTCGTAAACGTTTTGCTGATTCCAGCCTTCGCCACATCGACAGAAGCCACCATACCATTCCCCGAAGACTCAATGATTCTAGAGCCCGAGCAACCAGGCAGAAATTCAGGGTATTTAGCAACATCATTAACCAGATTGAACATCTGTTCGGCGCTAAAAGACACAAGCGCAGAACGGCTGACTTGCTTCATACATACTCCTATCGATACATGTACAGATTTAAAGCTACTCGCCAATTTTACTTTTATTCCACGATTGCGCAAATAAAAGGATTTCCTATCCGATATCCAACCCGTATAATGACGCTATTATGGCAAAGAAAAAAACGAAACAAAAAGCGGGTAGCAATACTATCGCGCTGAATAAAAAAGCTCGCCACGAGTATTTCATCGATGATGAAATCGAAGCTGGCTTGGAGCTCCAAGGTTGGGAAGTGAAAGCCCTTCGCCAAGGTAAAGCCAATATTTCTGAAAGTTACGTATTTATGCGTGACGGTGAAGCCTTTGTGAGTGGCATGACAATCACTCCTTTAAATCAGGCATCGACACACGTTGTGGCGAATCCTACACGTGTGCGTAAACTACTAATGAGTCGTCGTGAGCTGGATAATCTATTCGGACGTGTAAACCGTGAAGGTATGACATTAACGGCCCTCTCACTGTACTGGTCTCGCTCTTGGGTGAAACTAAAAATTGGCGTAGCAAAAGGTAAAAAGCTGCACGATAAACGTACGGATCTAAAAGAAAAAGACTGGGCAAGAGAAAAAGCACGCGTAATGAAGAGCGCGCTGCGTTAATCTTGACCACTTAAACGCATAGTACTGGACAGCCAATGCTTTTCTGTTACTATGCGAATATTACCTGGGGCTGATTTAGGATTCGACGGGAATTCAGAAGTCTGAGGTGCATGCCGAGGTGCGGTAGGCCTCGTTAACAAACCGCAAAAAAATAGTCGCAAACGACGAAAACTACGCACTAGCAGCTTAATAACCTGCTAAGAGCTCTCTCGCCCTAGCTTCCGCACGTAAGACGGGGATCAACGAGGGATCAAACCCAAACGCGCTAGCCCGGATTCTCCCGCCTGAGAGATGAACGGCGAATTTTAATTCAGGCTAGTCATTCATTAGCGTGTCGGTTCGCAGGTGGGTGGCGAAATTAAAGATCGACTAAGCATGTAGTACCAATGATGAACGGTTTTCGGACGCGGGTTCAACTCCCGCCAGCTCCACCAAACGTTTGGAAAAGGCCACCTTCGGGTGGCCTTTTTTGTATCAACTAAAATAGTCTCTTTTTTCAAACATTCATGCTTTCTGAAATCTTACTACATGGATTACCGCATACCTTTGGCCCATGTAGGTTTACAAACTCGTTGAGTATTAATCAGTAAACAAGAAGTTCATAAGTACTAATCAAAAAGGCAGAAAGCATGGTACTAAAAGCCCTGCAACTTAAAAGTCTTCTGCTTACCTATCCTTTCTAAGAGATAACTAGATCTAAGTCTAAAGTCTATACTCATCTCCCTCGATGAATTGATTGATGTATTCATTGTTAGTCCCTACTCGCTTGTTTCATTACAACTCTATAGATGTAATGACTACAAACAGTAGTTACAAAAAATAACGTAACTCTAATCACAAAGTTAACCTTAGATATTGAATAGAAACACAACATATATAGATTTTTAAATTTCAAAATGAAAATATTGTTGTGAAAAATTAAGTTACTGGAATTATTACAGTCATATTAGTGAGCATTGTAATGAATTTTGAAGAAAGTAAATTGAATGACGAACACGTTAATCAATACACACCGCAAATCAATGGTGTGTTAACAAAGAAAGGAAAACCACTTAGTAGCCTGAAGGTTAGCCTTAGTATTGGTTTAAGCATGTCAGGGAAAACAATAGACTTATCAACATTCACAGACAGTACTGGTCGCTTTGAATTTTCTCCAGTCTATGAAAATAAAAACATCATAAGCACTCCTCTTATTGAGCACTATGTAACTATTGTTTTAGTCGCAGAACTCAGTAATGATGAAAGTACTATTATTTGGGAAGGAAGCTTTGATGGTTATAAAATAGAGGATTACGTAAAAAATAACATGGCTAACCTTGCTTGTGACACTGAGAACCCTCTTAAGTACTTTGCTTTTTCAATTGATGATGAAGAAAACGATGACTACTACGTAAACAGCCAATGTAATTTATTTGGTTATATAGACTCTGACTTATATGGAAATTAAACAATGCACTCATGATACAACTCCAGTTCCTATATCTCCTCTATGTCCATTTATTTACGGGGGATATTGAGTATCGGTTAGAAGGAGGTTCTGGTATCGACTTCCACGCTCATGGACTGGGAAAAAATCTGTTCCGGGTTATGTCAATACCGCTACAAGTAATGAGTGGTCGGCACTACAACCCAAATCTCAAGCTTACCTAGAACGCAACGTATTTCTTGACTTCAACAATAGATATAATGCTCGGATGACTGATGGTTGGGTAAGTAAAATAGTCTCTTCAATTTTGACCTTACTAAGAATTTCAGGTCTGGGTCATATAATACAACAAATAGCAACTGTAGGCCTTACTGCTTGGGATCAACTAGCTAAAGCTATGGCGTACATCTCAAAACTAAAAAACGAGTATACAGAACACGTTCGCGGTATTTTAGGTCACATGAATGTAATGTCAGGTAGCGCAGCGATCGACCTATCGAGTATTACTTATAGAGTGATAAAACTTTGTTTTTCGAGACTAGTAAGAAGGTTAGATAGTCATGTTAGAAATGCTCTAAATATAGTAGAGTGACAGTAAAAGGCACGAACAATTATTCTAAAAACCGCTCTATTATCCTCAACTAGATTGAGTTCAGAGAAAGCGAAGCTATTTAGGCTTCGCTTTTTATTAGGGCTTAGAGTTGTTAACAATATTAGAAGCGATACTCTACACCTAGTGATGCTTGGTTAAAGTCTGTTTCCGTGTTTGCACCGTTCGCGACATTCTCCGCATTGAGTTCTACGTCGTACCACATATATTCTGCGTTAACTAAGAAGTTATCAGTAACTTTAAAACCGACACCGGCACCAGCGAATACACCTTCATCATCTTTGTTGCCTTGGAAGCCCGCAACGTTGTAATCCGTCGAGTACCACATTTGACCGCCTTTTGCGTAAAGGTCGACACGATCAGCAATGGGAGCGGTAACTTTTAGAGCCGCTGTATAGCCGTCCGTTTCGGCATTTGCTAGGTTATTACCATAGCTACCGAAATCAATGTAACCACCTTCCAACGCTAAGTAAGGATTAAAACGGTAACCAACTAAACCTTGAATAACATCGCTGTCATCATCAAAGTCATCTTGTCCATCAACTTTTAAGTAACCGTAGTTGGCGCCAACATATACACCATGATCGTTGGAGTCCGCAGCATGTGATAAAGTACTAAACGTTGCTAAAGAAAAAAGGCTAATCAAAGTAACAACATTGCTTTTCATTTCGTTCTCCTAATATAAGTTCTATTGAAGGTTCGAATAGTAAAGAGCAAATGCAATGCCAACTTTAAATTAATGAAAAATATATTTAATTTTATAGAACACTGACAATCCTCTAAAGAACGCCGAACAAAAACAGAAAAAAAGAGCTGTCTGTTTACTTTATATAAACAATACTAAATTGAGGTTAATCGCTGATGTGAAAAAGATTCTTGTTAATTTGTAGATTTTTCAAAGAAATTAAATAAACATCTAAAATACTCTTGTAGATTAATCAGTCAAAAAACGCTTAGCTAGTTTTTATAAGAAAGGAAGCTAATCACACATACGTTGCATCTTACTTTGCTTCAAGCCGTGAATACTCTACTCTTTGCCTAAGCAGAGTTTAATGGAACTGAAGTATGTTAAAAGGCAGTGAATACCCTTCTATTCGAGCATTAAGGACGTTTGTCGCGGTCTCTAATTACCTCAGTTTCTCTAAAGCAGCGGATGCCCTATGTATTACGCAAAGCGCAGTAAGCAAACAAATCGCATCGCTGGAGCAATTGGTGGGTTTACCTTTAATACAAAGAGGGGCGAGTGGTATTGAGTTAACCGAAGAAGGCAAGCGTTATCTGCCGCAAGTCACAGAAGCTTTGGAGCTTATTCAGCATGCAACTGCCAACTTAATCCAGTCAGATTCAAAGCAAGAATTACTCACCGTGGACGTAACCCCTTCTTTTGCCAGTCTTTGGTTGATACCTAATATTGATGACTTCCACCAGCAACATCCTAACATCCGAGTAAGAGTCTGTACTGGGGATGGGAACGTCAAAGATTCGAGCAACGAAAGTGACTTACATATTCGCTGCCTTCCATTATCCACGCATTATGAATACAGCCACTTACTATGCGAAGAAATACTACTATTGGTCGGTTGTACTAACGCTCCTGCACTCAAGAATGTGCACGCTGTTAGCGACTATCCGCTGATACCTCAAATCACTCGTCCTCAGTTGTGGGAGCAATTTAAGGCGGCACATGCAGTAGAATCAACCGTTACCTATCACTCTGTAGGCTTTGAACATTTTTACCTAGCTTACGAAGCCGTCAAAATGGGAAAAGGACTCGCCTTACTTCCTGATTTTATGGCGCAGAATTCTATTTTGAGAGGGGATATCCAACATATTCTCAACCTAACTTTACAGAGTGGTTATGGTTATTACGTGATGATCCCGAATTATCGCCTATCGGCTAAGAAAGTGGCGGCGTTTTACGAATGGTTGAAGAGCAAACTAAGCTAATATTGTTTTCTTGAAATGCTTTTGGTAAACCAAAACAACTCAAAGACTTCAGTATCTGTCTGCTCCAAATTGTGGCATTCTCATTAACACTGTTTCAAAAGGATAAATGGATTGAAAGATATGGACAGCAATTCGCCCAAACTCTCATTACGTACCATTGAGCCAACGGATTACCCTGAGCTTGCAGAACTAATGGACTTAGTGTTTCCTGATGTTGGCGGCTCATGGCCACGGCTGACTATTATGGATCTCATTCATCAGTTTCCTGATGGCCAAATCTGTATTGAAGATAACGGCAAAATAGTCGGTGCAGCATTAACCATTAAAGTGGACTACAACCGCTTTTCTCTTCCTCATCTATATACCGACATCATTACCGAAAACAACGTCATACAGAATCAAGTAACCGGTGATGCAATGTATGGTCTCGATGTATTTGTCCACCCGGACTATCGAGGGCTACGTTTAGGTCGACGTTTGTATGATGCGCGTAAAGAGCTTTGCCGGAGTAAGAACTTCAAAGCAATTTTAGCCGGTGGCCGCATCCCGAATTACCACAAATATGCTGACGAATTGAGCGTGGCTGAATACATCGACAAGATAAAACGCCGTGAGCTTCACGATCCTATTTTGTCTTTTCAGCTTGCAAATGACTTCGATGTAAAGCGTATTATGCGTGGTTACTTGCCAGAGGATAGTGCTTCTAAAGGCTACGCAACTCTACTGGAGTGGGATAACTTTTTCTACGAAGAGGATATTCAATCCGTCCATGATGTAGAAAAAACGCTGATTCGTATTGGTGTTGTGCAGTGGCAAATGCGTGCTATGAATGACTTAGAGGACTTGCTCGATCAGGCTGAGTTCTTCATTTCTTCTCTTGCGAACTACAAAGCCGATTTCGCCCTATTCCCTGAATTCTTTAACGCGCCGCTGATGGGATTGCAAAACGACCAAAATTCCGTCGAAGCAATTCGCTTTTTGGCTAGCTTTACAGAAGAGATCAAAAACCGCTTCTCGCAGATGGCTGTCACCTACAACATCAACATTATTGCAGGCAGTATGCCCGTTATCGAAGATGGCAAACTGTATAATGTGGCCTACTTGCTGCAACGAGATGGTGAAATAAACGCTCAATATAAGATCCACATCACGCCCCATGAGCAAAAAGACTGGGTGATCGACGGTGGTGACAATGTTCAAGTGTTCGAAACCGATGCGGGCAAAGTCGGCATACTGATTTGTTATGACAGCGAATTCCCTGAATTGGGAAGAATGTTAGCAGAACAAGGCGCACAAATTGTATTCGTTCCTTTCTGGACGGACACAAAAAATGGCTACCAACGAGTACGAATCTGTTCCCAATCACGAGCCATCGAAAACGAATGCTACGTTGCAATTGGGGGCAGTGTCGGCAACTTACCTCGTGTTGATAATGTCGATATCCAGTACGCACAATCTGCCGTATTCTCACCGTCGGATATCTATTTCCCACACGATGCGACCTTGACAGAAGCAAGCGCCAACACCGAAATGATAATCTTCGCTGATGTTGATTTGACTAAGTTGAAACAGCTTAATACCGAAGGCTCTGTCACCAACTTACGTCATCGCCGCCTTGATTTGTATGGTGCATTCACCAAAGCCAAAGAGTCATAAGGATCTCCCTAATTCGCCGCTACCAAAGAGCGTGGCGGCGAGTAAAGCAAGCTGCAGGTTGATTCAGCGCAATTATCAGAGGCATGTCAGTTTTTCTCAACGGTGAGAAACAAGAATTGACCCAATAGGACATTCGGAGTATCACTCCAACTTCGTTCCGCTTTTATTAGGGGAAAGCTTTTGGAACATATTAACGAACTTCTCATGTCAATGAAGCCTTTGCTTGAGCAATATGGCTACGTTGCGCTGATTGTCAGTATATTTCTAGAAGGGATAGGTATCCCGATGCCTGGTCAATCACTGATGATCGCGGCATCTTTGCTCTCGTCAGAACAAGTCATGAACCTAAGTATGGTAATGATGGTATCGTGGCTGAGTTGCTTTTTTGGTAATACCTGTGGCTACTTAATCGGTTATTACTTTGAGGGGTGGTTAGATAAAAAAGGCTACATTTCCGGCCCGAAGATGCAAACGCTTCAATTAACTATCCAGAAATACGGCCCTACGTGCTTGGTCGTCAGCCGCTTTATTGAAGGAATGAAGCAATTTATGCCTCTTGCATGCGGTATCGCGAAAATGCCACGTAGAGAGTTTTTGCTCGGTAACGCCCTCGCGGCGACGGTTTGGGTATTGGTATTCAGCTTGTTAACTCACTTTGCATTTGAGCATTTAAGCGTGTTGAGCAACCTGTACACCGAATACAAATATCTGGTATGGGCATTTGCTGCTGTCTTATTTACGTGGATGGTTTTAGGTATTGTTAAACGCAAAAAAGCCAAATCAATGCAATAACAACAGTCTCTTCATTAGCGCATAACTAAAGCTCGTGGTATCAGTGAGATACGCAACACGAGCTTTTACCTTTTTCTTTACGTGTAAAATTTAAACAGCCATTTAGACGTCTAGACGTTGACAATGTAGAAATGTGATATTAGTCTGCTCTTCTCTCTTATCATTAACATTGTCGTTTACATGTCCGGTTCCCAACAAACTACTAAAACAGTTGCACCGTCTGCGGTCGCACTGATCCCATTAATTGTATTCCTTGCGCTATTTATTGGCGTAGGCACTTACTTATCTTTGCAAGGCGTGGAATTTGCCTTCTACCAGCTGCCTGCACCCATCGCGGTATTACCAGCCATCATCATTGCGTTTCTTTTAAGTAAAGAGAAACTTAACCGCTCAATCGAACACTTCATGCGTGGTGTTGGCCACCCAGACATCATCGCAATGTGTATGATCTATCTGCTTGCAGGTGCCTTTGCTGCGGTAGCAAAAGCCTCTGGTGGTGTTGATGCAACAGTGAACCTTGGCTTATCCGCTATTCCAACCAGCATGATTTTACCGGGCATTTTTCTGATTTCTGCTTTTATCGCAACAGCAATGGGGACTTCGATGGGTACCATCGCAGCCGTTGCCCCCGTAGCGTTGGGGATTGCTGAATCAGCAGGAATGAGCTTACCGTTAACCGCAGGCGTTGTGCTGAGCGGCGCTATGTTTGGTGATAACCTTTCTATCATCTCTGACACCACCATCGCGGCGACACGCTCTCAAGGTTGTGAGATGAAAGACAAGTTTAAAGAGAACATTCGTATTGCTTTACCTGCGGCGTTGATCGCGATTGCAGTGTTCGCTTTCAACAGTACCGCGACTCAAGTGCCTGAAACTGGCGATATTGAGTGGCTAAAAGTCTTGCCGTACATCACTATTTTGATCCTAGCGGTATCTGGTGTGAATGTGTTTGTGGTTCTGTCGATTGGCATTCTTTTGGCTGGCGGCGTGAGCTTGGCATCGATTGACAATTACGGACTAACTAATCTAGCCCAAGACGTTTACAAAGGCTTTGGTAACATGCAAGAGATCTTCTTGTTATCCATGTTGATTGGTGGTTTGAGTGAACTGATGCGTCGCCAAGGTGGTCTTGCTTTTCTAACAAATTTCGTTAGTAGCCTTATCCACGCGTTTGGCTCTAGTCACTCTAAGCATGCGAACAGTCGTGCAAGCGAGCTAGGTATTGCAGGTTTGGTATCAATGGTCAATGGCTGTACGGCAAACAACACCGTAGCCATCATTGTATCGGGCAGCGTTGCTCGCCAACTGGCGGAAGAGAATAATGTCTCTCCTCGCCGCTCAGCAAGCTTGTTAGACATTTTCTCATGCGTGGTGCAAGGCGTGTTGCCTTACGGTGCTCAAGTACTGCTGCTAGGTTCCGTGTTCAACCTCTCGCCACTTGAAGTAGTTGCCAATTCTTACTACTGTTTTGCATTAGCGATAGCGGCTGTTGTCGCGGTGTTTATCAAACATCCCGCTCGTCAACCTGTAGCGCAAACTGAGAACTAACGACAAATACCGAAAAGGCTCCGATGGAGCCTTTTTACTTTCCTTTCTTCTTTTTTTCTTTTCCGCGAGCAGATTTACTTCAAAGCTGAACGCAAACTTTGCGCACTGTGTAAAGGAATCGCAAAGCGATGCGCCACATCGCGTAGAGATTCCACCTGAGCCTCGTTACTGATTGCTAATTCGCCTGCCACATCGACGTGGTTATTCTCAAACCCCACTCTCACATCGAATCCAAGTAACATCGCACTCGCTAAACAGTCTTGCTCTCGCGCGCCAAAAGCACAAATGGCACATCGAATTTCTTCCTCGACAAAATGCGCCAAATTCAAACCTCGTAAATCCCATGGCGAAGACTGTTGAGCTTGGTGATAACGCCCTAACACCACTAATGCATGCTGATGCGTTTTAGGTAACACGCCCGCATCACGCAGTTGGAAATAACGTTCAATGTCGGTTGCATCGTAGAGAATAATTTGGCTCACGATGTTGTGTTCTGCCACCCAATGGAAAAAGGCATGCCCTTCTTTCTCACTTGCGCGATCAGGGATTAACTCCCTCAATGCAAAAGAAGCCGCTTCTGGTTTCACAGCTGTAACTAACGCCATCTGTTGTGGCGGAGAATACAAGCCCACCGCCTCTGTGGTGAGCTGTACCATCATGTTTTGTCCCACCGCTTCTTTCACGGCATGGTAAATTGCCATGTTGTCGTCGATGTCTAATGAATGACGTCCGTTGGCGTCTCTAGCATGCAAATGGATCATGGCAGCCCCTGCCGTTTGACAAGCGATAGCCTCTGCAACCAGTTCGTCTGTTGTCATGGGTAAGCTGGCGTGATCGTACTTAGTTTTTCTTGCACCGTTTGGGGCCACGATAATAGCGATAGGCTCTCGTATAGATCGATTTTCTAATTCCATTCCTTCGCTACCTCTTTTAGCGTTAATGAGAGTTTGCCAACTAGCTCATCAATATGGTGAGGCTGAATAATGAATGGCGGTGCAAGCAAGATATGATGCCCATTAACGCCATCAATCGTTCCGCCCATTGGATAGCACATTAAGCCATTTTCCATTGCTCGCTGTTTGATGCGTTTGTCTGCCAATGTGGCTTTACTCAGAGGCGCCTTGCTTTCTTGATCCGCCACCAGCTCAATGCCAACAAACAAACCTTTACCACGAATGTCGCCAATGTACGGTAAATGGGCCAATGCAGAAGTAAGCTCATTACGCAGCAAAGCACTTTGCCGATTCACCGCCGTTAACAAATTATCTTGGAAGATGGTTTGAATGGTCGCCACGGCAGCAGCGCACGCCACAGGGTGCGCCATAAAAGTATGACCATGTTGGAAAAAACCGCTTCCATCAGCAATAGCTTGATAGACTCGATCATTCGCAACCACCGCGCCAATAGGTTGATAACCCGCACCAAGCCCTTTAGCCATACACACCAGATCGGGTTCTGCCTCTTCTTGCTCAAACGCAAAAAAACTGCCACTGCGTCCAACGCCACACATGACTTCATCCAAGATCAATAACACATCGTATTGGTCGCATATTTCGCGAATACGCTTGAAGTAACCTTGTGTGGCAGGCACAGCTCCAGCGGTGGCTCCCACAATGGGCTCAGCGACAAAAGCCATGACATTATCAGCCCCCAACTCAAGAATTTTTGCCTCTAGCTCATTCGCCGCTCGCAATGAGTAATCCAATTCCGACTCATGACTCTGCTGATAACGATAAGCATAGCAAGGGGCGATATGATGGCTCGGGTGTAAGATGGGTTTGAACGGTTCACGTCGCCATTCATTACCTCCGACAGCCAAAGCCCCCAACGTATTGCCGTGATAACTTTGCTGACGCGCGATGAATTGCTTTTTCTCTGGCTTACCTGATTCCACGAAATACTGCCGCGCCATTTTTAGTGCCGACTCCACCGCTTCTGATCCTCCACTGACTAAATACACATGGTTGAACTGTTCAGGCATGTGCTGACAAATCAATTCTGCTAGGCGCTCACTGTTGTCACTAGTAAAAAATCCAGTATGAGCAAATGGCACTCGCTCGATCTGTTCCAACATGGCTTTTTTAACGGCGTGATGACTGTGGCCAAGGTTTGATACCGCAGCACCACCACAAGCATCGAGATACTGCTTTCCATGCTTATCGAATAGATAAACACCTTCACCTCTATCGATGATTGGTAGCGTGGCATGGCAATGACGGTGAAATACGTAAGACATTTGAGTCCCTTCCAATGTGTAATACTTGCACACATCATCAGGAACAAACCCAAACGTGACAAGAGAATAAATCTCACCCTCTATGAGCTTTTGGAATGCCACAAACCAAAAACACCAAAACCCTTGATATTTAAACAATAAAATAAAAATAGGCCAGCTTTTTTAAAGGCTGGCCTATGGGTAACCCAAAGCTAAAAACAGAATCGTTTTACGAGTTTAGTGCCTGTTCTAAATCGGCTAGAATATCGTCAATATGTTCAATACCCACCGATAAACGAATCATCTCTGGAGACACACCAGCTTGTTTTTGTTCTGCTTCGCTCAATTGACGATGAGTCGTCGATGCAGGATGGCAAGCCAATGATTTTGCATCGCCAATGTTCACCAAACGCTTAAAGATTTTCAAAGCATCATAAAAACGCACACCAGCGTCATAACCATCTTTTAAACCAAACGACAAAATTGCAGAAGGCTTACCTTTCATGTATTTTTCGGCGAGATGGAAGTGTTCAGAACTTGGCAATCCGGCATAACTTACCCAACAGACTTTGTCATTCTGTTCCAAGAATTCAGCCACTTTGAGTGTGTTCTCGGTATGGCGCTCCATACGCAGCGGTAACGTTTCTAACCCTTGCATAAGCATAAATGCATTCATCGGTGATAATGCGGCTCCGGTATTACGCAGTGGTACGGTACGCGCACGCCCGATAAATGCCGCCTCACCAAACGCTTCGGTATACACCACGCCGTGGTAAGAAGGTTCTGGTTGGTTGAAAACAGGAAAGCGGTCTTTGTGCTGTGCCCAAGGGAATTTACCGGAATCCACAATCACGCCACCTAATGTGGTGCCATGCCCACCAACGTATTTAGTGAGAGAGTGAACTACGATATCCGCACCGAACTCGATGGGTTTGCACAGCACTGGCGTCGCGACGGTGTTATCCACAATCACAGGTACGCCTTGTGCATGAGCAAGCTCCGCCACACGTTCTAAATCGATGATATTGCCCGCAGGGTTCCCAATGCTCTCGCAGTACACCGCTTTGGTATTTTCATCAATTAATTCGGCCAAACTTTCTGGCTTGTCATCTTTAGCAAACTTCACCTGAATACCTTGATTTGGGAGCATGTGCGCAAACAAGGTATAAGTACCGCCATAAAGTTGCGGCGTAGAAACGATGTTATCGCCCGCTTGCGCTAACGTCAGAATCGCATAGTTAATCGCTGCACTCCCCGCACTCACGACCAATCCAGCAATGCCGCCTTCTAACGCTGCCATGCGTTTTTCCAGCACGTCATTAGTCGGATTCATGATGCGAGTGTAGATATTACCCGGCACTTCCAAGTTAAACAGATCAGCGCCGTGCTGCGCGTTATCAAACTCGTACGCGACTGTTTGATAAATCGGCGTCGCGACAGATTTAGTGGTAGGGTCAGTTTCGTAACCAAAATGGATGGATAGCGTTTCGTCTTTCATGTTCTTCCCTGTCTTTCATCACTCAAATAGCGGCAAGCAAAGCACTTACCTTGCTTATAAAACTTATATTGCCCAACTTTTCAACAAATAACGTAGGGATGAATCACAGAGATAAAACGCTATTTCAACTGTCCAAGTAACCAGTGACGAAACGTTTCTGTCGCATTCGTACGTGTGTTCATGATCAAGTAATACCCTGCATTAGCAGGAATCGGTTTGAATGGAGAAACCAAACGCTCTGTCGTCAATTCATCCTCAATCAGTGCCATTCGTGCCATCGCAATCCCAACGCCTGCTTCGGCTGCAGACATTGCCATATCCGTTCGATTAAAAAAGTGTCCGATATCGGTTTTAAAATCCAACCCCATCGCTGACGCCCAATATAGCCACTCATAGTCACGCGTCGCTTTTTCCCATGGCATCGCATCGTGTAGTAGCGTCGCCTCTTGCCATTGCTTCACTGGCATTGAGTTTTTTTGCTCACCAAACAACGTTTTTAGCCAGCCATGATCCTCAAGGTATTTTGGACTCATCACCGGTAGCAGATGCTCATCCAAAATCAGCTCCGCGTTAGCATTTCTATAAGGATGAAGACCATAGTCAATTGCGACGTCATAGTCTTTTATCTCACTATTTACCAGCGCACCTTCCGCAAAGATTTGTACTTGGATATCCGGATTATCATGATGGAAGCTTTCGAGCTTTGGGACTAACCATTTGAAAGCAAAAGAAGGCGTCAACTTCAAACGAATTTCATTGGTTTGCTTTTCTACTTTGAGCTCATCAAGCAATTTGCTCAGTTCCGAAAAGTGAAACTGCGTCGCTTGGTGTAACTGAGTGCCTTTTACGGTTAAACGAATACCGCGAGAATGGCGTTCAAATAAAGTAAAACCTAATAACGCTTCCAAATGAATAATTTGTTGGCTTATGGCACCAGTGGTGAGGTGTAAATGTCTTGCAGCACCAGTAAAGCTGTTGTACTCCGCGACTTGGCTAAATAAACACAAACCACTTATCAGATTACTTTTCATCCTTGAGCCTATAGTTTTTCTAAACGCTGTGTGTAATTTATATCGATTGTTAACAAAAGGTAAAGAAAAGAAACTGAGCACTCTGATAAATGTGTGGAGTGCATCAATGGAAGTCATCGTATTAGGCAGCGGCGTTATCGGCTTAACCTCTGCTTGGTATTTATCTCAAGCAGGCTATCAAGTTACCGTCATTGACCGCCAAGCAAGCAGTGCCATGGAAACGAGCTTCGCCAATGCCGGGCAGATCTCATATGGCTATTCTTCGCCTTGGGCTGCGCCTGGTGTTCCTGTTAAAGCCATTAAGTGGTTAATGGAGGAGCATGCTCCACTTAAAATCAAACCCACTCTGAATGCCGACATGATCCGCTGGGCAAGTAAAATGGTCGCGAACTGCACCCTACCTCGCTATCAAGTTAACAAGGCTCGCATGCTTTCGATCGCCAACCACAGCCGTATTTGCTTAGAACAGTTACGCCAAGAACACGCCATTGAGTATCAAGGACGTCAGTTTGGGACCTTGCAAGTATTCCGAACACATCAACAGCTGCAAGCCATTGAAAAGGACATGCAGCTCCTTGAACAAAGCGGAACCCGATTTAAGCTAATGGACGTCGAACAATGTATTGAACAAGAGCCAGGGCTTGCACTTGTGAAAGACAAACTGGTTGGTGGCTTGCATCTACCTGATGACGAAACGGGCGATTGCCATCAATTTTGCCAACAACTAACGGAGCTTGCTAAGGCACACGGTGTCCGATTTGAGTTCGATACTGAAGTAAGCAATTGGGTTACAGTAGGCAAAAAGATCATAGGTGTCCAAACGAACCGAGGACAATTTAAAGCAGACCAATATGTGGTGGCCTCTGGCAGCTACTCTACAGCGCTACTCAAGCAACTCGATATTGATATTCCGGTCTACCCTGTCAAAGGCTATTCACTCACCATCCCGATGGAAGATGAACACTTCTCTCCTCGATCTACTGTGATGGATGAAACCTATAAAGTCGCTATGACTCGATTTGATGACAGAATTCGCGTAGCTGGCACCGCAGAATTAGCAGGGTTTGATACTTCCCTTCCACAAAAGCGCAAAAACACCATCGAAATGGTCATCCGTGATCTTTTTCCTCGTTGTGGTGACTTCAGCCAAGCTGAGTTTTGGAGCGGCTTTAGGCCAATGACGCCTGATGGCACACCAATTATCGGCGCGACTAAATACGATAACCTTTTTACTAACACCGGACACGGAACTCTGGGCTGGACGATGGCTTGTGGTTCAGGTCAATTGCTAGCAAGCGTAATGAAAGGTGAAAAAGCAAAAGTGATGGATAATGCGGAGCTTAACCTTTGTCGTTACTCCTGAGGACATAACTGAACAAAAAACAGGCAGACACTTACTCCACAAAATGCATAACCACTGGTATTTTTAACTCATCAAAATCGCAGCACATTTAAATGACAATGTGCTGCATAATTAATCATCAGACAAATCTTCTACCTAAAAGGAGCAAATAAGCAATAAGAACCAAATTTTAACAACTGCTCTCCATTCTGTGTTCATCATCACGCTACAAAGGATTTGTAGCTAAAAAAGTTAACAATTGCATTACATAAAGGGTAATGTATTGTGTGAAAAACAACCACAAACACAACTAACAGGGAAAATACTCATGCAGTCATTAGTTGATTTTCTGAATGGAATTATTTGGAGCCCGGTACTGATCTATTTGTGCCTTGGCGCAGGTTTGTTCTATTCAATCATGACGCGTTTTGTACAAATTCGTCACTTCTTTGAGATGTGGCGCTTATTACTTTCAGGGAAGAGTTCAACAAAAGGGATATCATCATTTCAGGCACTTGCCGTTTCACTGTCTGGCCGTGTAGGTACAGGTAACATTGCTGGTGTTGCTGCTGCTATCGGTTTCGGTGGCCCAGGCGCCGTATTCTGGATGTGGGTCGTAGCCTTCTTTGGCGCTGCAACCGCATACGCAGAATCAACACTTGCACAAATTTATAAAGAAGAAGACGAAGGCGAGTTCCGTGGTGGCCCTGCTTACTATATTGAGAAAGCAATGGGACAAAAATGGTACGCTTGGATCTTTGCTATCGCGACCATCTTTGCTTGTGGTGTTCTACTTCCTGGCGTTCAATCGAACAGTATCGGTAACGCAGTAGAAGCCGCATTTGGCTCAGGTGACATGATTGAAACCGCTATTGGTACCTTCAGTTTTGCTAAAATTTTCACTGGTACGGTTGTTTGTGTCATTTTGGCTTTCATCATTTTTGGTGGCGTAAAGCGTATCGCGAACTTTACCCAAGTCGTTGTGCCATTTATGGCGTTAGCTTACATCATTACTGCGTTTGTCATCATCCTTCTAAACATTGGTGAGGTTCCACGCATTTTCGGCATGATCATTGGTGACGCGTTCACACCAATGGCAGGCGTTGGTGCAGCAATCGGCTGGGGTGTAAAACGTGGTGTCTACTCCAACGAAGCAGGTCAGGGTACTGGTCCTCACGCAGCAGCAGCAGCGAGTGTTGATCACCCTGCTCAGCAAGGTCTTGTTCAATCTTTCTCTATTTACATCGATACACTACTTGTGTGTTCAGCAACCGCGTTCATGATTCTTATCACTGGCGCGTACAACGTAAATGGTGCGATTGAAGGTACATTCCTGGTTCAAAACCTACCAGCGGATATTGGTGCAAATGGCCCTGTGTTTACACAGATGGCGATCGAAAGCGCACTACCTGGCGTGGGTAAGCCATTCATCGCAATCGCTCTATTCTTCTTCGCGTTTACGACCATTCTGGCTTACTACTACATTGCAGAAACGAACATTGCTTACATTCGTCGTACGTTCAAAGTAAATGGACTGATGTTTATTCTGAAAGTCATCATTATTTCATCCGTGTTCTACGGAACCGTGAAAACCGCCAACTTAGCATGGGCGATGGGTGATGTAGGCGTAGGACTGATGGCGTGGCTAAACATCATCGGTATTTTGATCATTTTCTCTATGTCGAAGCCTGCACTCAAAGCACTGAACGACTACGAAGAGCAACAAAAACGTGGTGTGACCGATTTTACATTTAACCCTGTTGCACTGGGCATTAAAGGCGCAGATTACTGGGAAGATAAGTACCGACGTAAAACGGGTAAAGCTCCAACGGCAGACAGCAATAGCGCAGAAACTGTTGAGCAACCATCAACATAGCGTTATCACATAAATAAGAAAAAGCAGTGGTCCGATTGAGGACATAAAAAAGGGGGATTAACCAATGGTTAATCCCCCTTTCTTCATTATGAGTAACAGCTTAGGCGATAACCGCTTCAACTTTACGAGCGATTTTTGCTTTACCGACAGGTAACACTTCACGACCAAATTCGTTGTTCAGTACTTGCGCCATTGCGAAGTAAATTGCACTTGCGCCACAGAAGATACCCTCGAAGCCAGCGATAGCACCGATCACTTCGCTACCAGTGAAATCACGAGCAGCAAGCAAGAAGAACAGGATAGTTAGAGAACCAAATACCACTTGCTTCGCTGTTGGGTAACATAGAGAACCAATGAACATGAAACCAGTGAAGATGCCCCAAAGCGCTAGGTACCAACCCATAAAGCTTGCAGGGCTTGCAGGAAGACCCATGTGAGGCATTACGATTAGACCAACCAATGTTAGCCAAAATAGACCGTAAGAAGTAAACGCAGTTGTGCCGAATGTATCACCGCGTTTAAAGCACATGATGCCAACGATTACTTGGCTAAGGCCACCGTAAAAGATGCCCATCGCTAGAATCATAGAGTCAATTGGGAAAAATCCTGCATTATGAATATTGAGCAGAATAGTGGTCATACCGAAACCCATTAGACCTAGCGGTGCTGGGTTAGCCAGTTTTGTCGACATGTACAAATACCTTTTTTCAAAAATGTTGATAAAAAATGCGCGCGAATTTTAATGGGCTGCAGAACAAAAGAGAAAAGCTGTTATTGAAAACTTAGATTCCATAAATAAACCACTACATATATAAAAAAAGACCCTGCAAAAAAGCAGAGTCTTTATAGATGGTTAGGTTGTTTTTTACTCGATCACTGACAAGAAATCTCGTCCCAGAACCAGTTGCTTTGCGTTGGGCTTTCCCATACTCCAGGGCCATTTTTTGCGACAAAACATTTGTTTTGGTACGTCACTTTATCGCCGTTAGCGACTTGCGTTACACCCGGCTCCCACTGAATAAAATTGCCTGTCACTGGTGGTTCTGGCTCGGTTACTGGCGGCTCTGGCTCAATCACCGGTGGTTCAGGTTCCGTTGTAGGCGGCTCCGTAGGAGTGCCTGAAACCAGCTTCCAAGGGTCTCCTTTCGTTGGCTCATTACCTTGTGACCACCATTTCGCTTCGTAAACAGCACCTTGGTAAGAAACTTGATCACCCGTGTTATATACTTTGCCAGAATCCCAAGCTGCCACACCACCTACAGGCGGATCGACCGGATCCACTGGGTCTAACTTGTCAACTACACGAACTTCTGGCCAACCCGCATGAGATTGGTAGAAGTTAGTTACACATTTCTCATAATCACCCGCAACTAGCGCAGAGTAAGCCGTTTGGAAACCAACAAGCTCACATTCAAATGAGTGACCTCCAGGACGATCTGAGTAGTATTTCCAGTTACCATCCCAGTTGGTGTAAAGCACGTCTGTCGCACCATTTAGATTTAAGCTGCCGTAAGGCGTCTGCTGCCAACAGGTATTGGTCTCATCGGCTTCAATTGGAATTTGATAATGAGCGGCAAGTCCTTCCCAATAGCGAATACGGTTAACAGGTTGACCTTTATCTTTGTTTTGCTCCCCACACTCAATACCACCATTGATCACGTTGATGGTGGTACCAAAGCCGTAACCAATGCCAGCATCAAGCTCACGCTGTGAAGGCACCCAAGTACGGTCAATCACATGTAGCATTGCAGGTTTCGGTGCTTGTGGGGTTAGGAAGAACCAGATAGCCGATGCCAAGTTCAGCCATGAATCCGCAACCAAGCCTGGATTTTTTAGCAATACAGATGCATCACCATCAAACATCACTTCAGAGAACGCGCCATAGTTAAAATGGTAAGAAAGCTGTTTAGCACCACGTCCAAAATAACCTTGTCCTGGTTCACATGGCCAGCGTTTGTTTTGCCAGTCATTTTGACCACAACCTGTTGTGTAACCTTCTTGCCCTTCAGACCATCCCATTTCTCGCACATGAACCAAAGCTTGCTGCCACTCTTCCAACCCTAGCGGATTATCCGATACGTTATCGATCGAAATATGGCCACCGGTTTCCTGTGCAAAGTGAGCAAACGCTGTCACGATCGATTTTTTACAAATCGCATCCGAATCACGACCGTCTGTGTACTCACCACAGAATGCTGGGAACTTGCCAATTGCACGTAGGAAACGCGTGTAAGTGTATTCAGGTGCCGCCATTTGAGTCAGGAAGTCCCACTCACTTTCGGGGAATACACGCTCTACACGCTTCACGTTTTCTGGGTTGGTTGTCGCCCCTGGAACAATCGCTTCAACCACTGAGTTCGGGCGTGTCTCTAATGCTTGTGACCAAATGGCATACATAGGATCAGAAGTTTTGCTTTGCTCTACGGCTTGAACGTCACCACGAGCAATAACATAACCATTCGGATTTTGCGGATCGGGCTGAATATTCATACTCGCATTCACTTGTGCCGCTAAGACACAACTCAATGCAAGAGGAAGATGTTTGAGTGCAAACATGTCTAGTCTCCGGATTTCAACAATACAATATACGAGGAATAACTAGACATATAGTGGATCATATATACGAAACACCGAGCCAAGTACGTTGATTCTGCGAGACAAAATGAATAAATAGGTCCTCACACACATTTTGTCACAAGAAAAATGTTACCTTGACTCAAAAGAAAAGCGGAGACCCTGTGAGCCTCCGCTTTGTGATGTTTCTCTCTTTATTGTTCTGCCGAAACCACCTCTAGCTTCGCGGTTGACTTTTGTTTAGACAGCACAAAATAAACCACACACTGAGAAATAATTGCGGCAAGCACAATCACTGGTGAGGCGTTGATTCCAGCTAAAAGAAAACACCCCAATGCGATCATTCCATTGAGTAATGCGTAAGGTAATTGTGTACGGAAGTGCTCATACTGTTCACACCCCGCTCCTGTCGACGACAAAATCGTAGTTTCAGAGATGGGAGAACAGTGATCGCCAAACAAGCCACCAGATAATACCGCACCAATACAAACCAACAGTGGTGCATCAATCGCAACGGCAGTTGGGATCACTAATGGCATCATGATGGCGAACGTCCCCCAAGATGATCCCGTAGCGAATGAGATAACACCAGCAAGCAAAAAGGCGACTGCTGGCAATAGCCAGTACGGGAAACCGGCTTGAGCTTGTTCAGCAATGTATGCAGCTGCACCTAATTCTTTCCCAACCGAGCTAAGTGCCCAAGCCAATACCAAAATCACGGCTACAGACATCATGTTCGACATCCCTTTTAGGTAAACCTGAATGCCATCAGAGAGTTTTCTTACGCCATAAAACGCCATCAGCGCAATCAAAGTAAAGGCTGCGAAGAAATATGCCGAAGAAAGTGCAGCCCTGAACGTTGAGCCTGCTACTTTTTGAAATGGAAAACCGTGTGGCACGAGGATGGTACATAGAACCACCAGCATAACGAGCAAAGGTGCCCATACAAAACTAGATTTTGCATTTTTATGCGTAAACACATTCATGGACTCCTGCACTTTCCCAAAGTCGGAGCCCTGCTCTGCTAGTTGTTCAGCCTTCGCCATCGGTCCGAAATCTAATTTGAAGAAAGAGACAATCGGCACAATCGCGATCGCAAGAAAGGCGTAAAACTGATACGGGATCGCACCAATGAAAGCATCCCAATCACTCATACTGACATTCAGGGCAGTAAACTCTTTTTGAATCAATCCCATGATGTAAACGCCCCATCCGATAAAAGGGATCAAGATTGCGACGGGAGAGGAAGTAGAGTCGATAATAAAAGCTAATTTTTGGCGTGATACTTTTAACTTATCAAATAAAGGGCGAAAAACAGGGCCAACAATCAGTGGTGTACCAAGGTCTGAGAAGAAAATAACCACACCACCGAACCATGCGGACAGTTGAGCTTGGCATTTACTCGCAACCCATTGAGTAACCTTTTTAGCAAACGCCACACCACCGCCAGATTTCTCCATCAAGGCAACAAAGCCACCAATAAAGACCAAGAGCAAAATGACGCCCGCATTGTAGCTGTCAGTTAATTGCGGCAGTAGATAGCTTTTCATCAATGCACTAAACGAGTCTAGTGGCCCTTTTTCGACAAATGTCCCTTCGAGCATAGCGACACCACTCACCACACCCGCGAATAAACCAACAACGACATTTCTTGTGGTCAGCGCGAGGAAAAGAGTAATAAGGATGGGAATGAGAGAGGTAACGTCAGCCTGTTCCATAGCAATACCATTTATGATAATTAAACAACTAAAATGAATATATATTTAATTTAACCGCATGTATATATCTCTCACAAAAAAGTTGAACCACCTCTTCACAAACTTGAAGTACAAAAAACCAGCCCGAAGGCTGGTTCTTATAAACTCAACTGTCTAGAGGAAAATTATTCCCACTCGATAGTCGCTGGTGGCTTACCTGAAATGTCGTAAACAACACGAGAAATGCCATCAACTTCGTTGATAATACGGTTAGAAACCTTACCTAGGAAGTCATATGGTAGGTGTGCCCAATGAGCAGTCATGAAGTCGATAGTTTCTACCGCACGTAGAGACACAACCCAATCGTACTTACGGCCATCGCCCATTACACCAACAGAACGTACTGGTAGGAATACCGTGAACGCTTGAGATACTTTGTTGTATAGATCAGCTGCGTGAAGCTCTTCAATAAAGATAGCATCAGCACGACGTAGCAAGTCACAGTATTCTTTCTTGATTTCACCAAGAACACGAACACCTAGACCTGGACCTGGGAATGGGTGGCGGTAAAGCATGTTATAAGGCAGGCCTAGCTCTAGACCAATCTTACGTACTTCATCTTTGAACAGCTCACGTAGTGGCTCAACAAGACCCATTTCCATGTCATCTGGAAGACCGCCCACGTTGTGGTGCGATTTGATCACGTGCGCTTTACCAGTCTTAGATGCAGCTGACTCGATTACATCAGGGTAAATCGTACCTTGAGCTAGCCATTTCGCGTTTTTCAGCTTCTTAGACTCTTCATCGAATACATCTACGAATACGTGACCGATAGTCTTACGCTTCTCTTCTGGGTCAGACTTGCCTTCAAGTGCTTTTAGGAAGCGTTCTTCAGCGTCAACTTTGATGATGTTCAAACCAAATTGGTCGCCGAACATATCCATTACTTGTTGACCTTCGTTTAGACGAAGTAGACCGTTATCAACAAATACACACGTTAGCTTGTCGCCGATTGCTCGATGAACCAGCATCGCAACTACCGATGAATCAACACCACCAGATAGACCTAGGATAACTTCGTCGTCACCCACTTGCTCTTTAATGCGAGCAACCGCGTCTTCGATGATAGATTCCGAAGTCCATAGACGCTCACAGCCACATACGCCAAGAACAAAGTTCTCAAGCATTTGTAGGCCACCTTTTGTGTGTGTCACTTCTGGGTGGAACTGAACACCGTAGTATTTCTTCTCTTCGTTCGCCATCGCAGCGTAAGGACAAGTGTCTGTCTCACCAACTTTTACGAAATCGGCTGGGATCTCTACTACTTTGTCGCCATGGCTCATCCAAACGTCTTGAGTTGCTTCAAGGTCTTTAAATAGAGCACATTCACCAGAAACTTTAACCTGAGCGTAGCCAAACTCACGTTCGTTAGAGCCCGCTACTTTGCCTCCTAACTGTTCCGCCATGGTTTGCATGCCGTAACATACGCCAAGCAAAGGAACACCAGAATCAAACACATATTGAGGCGCGCGTGGAGAGTTCTCTTCCGTTACGCTTTCTGGACCGCCAGATAGGATAATGCCATCTGGGTTGAATTCGCGAATATCCGCTTCTTCTACATCCCAGCTCCATAGTTCACAGTAAACGCCGATTTCACGTACGCGGCGTGCTACTAATTGAGTGTACTGAGAACCGAAGTCCAAGATCAGAATACGTTGGTCATGGATATTTTTAGTCATTTTGAGCAGTCTTTTTAAGGCTAAGTGATTAAAACCGAGGCGAGTGTACTCGCCTCTTCTTAATGCTTCAAGGAAAAAGCAAACGTTTCCGTTAGGTAATTAGTTCCCTAGACGGTAGTTCGGTGCTTCCTTAGTAATTTGAACATCGTGTACATGAGACTCTTGCATACCAGCACCAGAGATACGTACAAATTCAGCTTTCGTACGCATATCTTCGATAGTTGCAGAACCAGTTAGACCCATGCTTGAACGTAGACCACCCATTTGTTGGTGTACGATCTCTTTTAGACGGCCTTTGTATGCGATACGACCTTCGATACCTTCTGGTACTAGCTTGTCCGCTGCGTTGTCAGACTGGAAGTAACGGTCAGAAGAACCTTGAGACATAGCACCAAGAGAACCCATGCCGCGGTAAGACTTGTAAGAACGGCCATTGTATAGAATTACTTCACCCGGCGCTTCTTCAGTACCAGCAAACATAGAACCAACCATCACACATGATGCGCCAGCTACGATTGCTTTACAGATATCACCTGAGAAACGGATACCACCGTCAGCAATAACCGGAATACCATAATCATTAGCCACTTCTGCCGCATCTGCGATTGCAGTGATTTGTGGAACTCCTACACCCGTTACAATACGAGTTGTACAGATAGAACCAGGGCCGATACCAACTTTCACTGCGCTTACGCCAGCTTCGATTAGTGCTTTAGCACCAGCACCTGTTGCTACGTTACCACCGATGATGTCTAGATCTGGGTAAGCTGCACGTGTTTCGCGAATGCGGTTTAGAACACCTTCAGAATGTCCGTGTGAAGAGTCGATAAGTAGAACGTCAACGCCTGCTTCAACTAGAGCAGCAACACGCTCTTCGTTACCAGCGCCAGCACCAACGGCTGCGCCAACACGTAGGCGACCACGCTCATCTTTACATGCGTTTGGTTTACGTTCTGCTTTGTGGAAGTCTTTCGCAGTAATCATACCGGTTAGTTGGAACTCATCATTCACAACCAATACTTTCTCTACACGAGCTTCGTGCATTTTCTCTTGCACTTCTTCTCGTGTTGCACCTTCTTTAACTGCTGCCAACTTCTCTTTTGGCGTCATTACTGAAGATACTTTCTTAGAAAGGTCCGTCACAAAACGAACGTCACGACCAGTGATAATACCAACAAGCTCATTGCTCTCAGTGACAACAGGGAAACCTGCAAAACCATGCTTTTCAGTGAGTGCAACAACATCAGCGATGGTCGCGTCAGGGTTTACAGTAACCGCGTCAGTCACCATACCAGCTTCGAACTTCTTAACTTTACGAACTTCGGCTGCCTGCTGCTCAATAGACATGTTCTTGTGGATAAAGCCAATGCCACCCTCTTGCGCTAGCGCAATCGCTAGACGAGCTTCAGTAACAGTGTCCATAGACGCTGAAATCATTGGGATGTTTAGGGTGATGTTCTTAGTTAGCTGAGTGCGAAGATCAGCTGTGTTTGGGAGAACGGTGGAGTGTGCTGGCACAAGTAGTACGTCATCGAATGTCAGCGCTTCTTTGGCAATTCTTAGCATTTGCAATATCTCACAATTAGAGGAGTAAAAAGAACAATCCAATCTCATCGTTTCGCATAATGAGGGTAACCTGTGTTAGCAACAAGCTACATTTGGATTAGATATTGCGGAGGGATTATACGGTTAACGCAATCGCTTGACCACAAATTTTTTAATTTTTTTCTTGCAATTACCCCCTTGCTATGTATTATATTGCCGCTAATTTCCATACTCACGTCTAAGAGATTAGCTGTGCTCTCCAAGACCAATCAAAACATCTTTACTGTTTCTCGTCTCAACGCAGAAGTTCGTTTACTCCTTGAAAACGAAATGGGGATCGTTTGGCTCGTCGGAGAGATATCCAACTTTTCAGCTCCTGTCTCTGGTCACTGGTACCTCACTCTTAAAGACTCTCGCGCTCAAGTTAAATGTGCCATGTTTCGTGGTAACAATCGCCGCGTTACTTTCAAACCCGCTAACGGTAATCAAGTCCTAGTAAAAGCTCGTCTGTCTCTTTATGAGCCTCGCGGTGACTACCAATTGATCATCGAAAGCATGCAACCGGAAGGTGATGGCCGTCTTCAACAAGAGTTTGAAGAGCTGAAAATGAAGCTTGCAGCAGAAGGGTTGTTCGCGCAAATCAATAAGCAATCTTTGCCTGAGCACCCTAAACGTGTTGGCGTCATCACATCGAAAACTGGTGCCGCGCTTTACGATATCTTAGACGTATTGAAACGTCGTGATCCTTCCCTACCTGTTGTGATTTATCCGACAGTGGTACAAGGTGAGGACGCAGCCATTCAAATTGCACAAGCCATTGGTCGCGCTAACAGCCGTGATGAATGTGATGTACTAATTGTGGGCCGAGGTGGTGGTTCATTAGAAGACTTATGGTGCTTTAACAACGAGATATTAGCTCGCACGATTGCAGCAAGCCAAATTCCTATTATTAGCGCCGTTGGACATGAAGTTGACGTGACAATAGCTGATTTTGTCGCCGACGTACGCGCGCCTACTCCATCAGCAGCCGCTGAGCTAGTAAGCCGTGATAACAGCCACAAAGATCAAGCTTTAGTTACCCGCCAGCATAAGTTAGCGAGCGCGATGCGTTACTACCTAGCACAACAAAAGCAGCAATCTGCTCAATTAGTGCACCGTCTAGAGAGACAGCACCCAAGCTATCGCTTGCAACGTCAGACGCAACAGTTAGATGAGTTGGACATGCGCTTACAGCGAGCGATGAGTCGTTTTATTGCCTTGCGTCAACAGCGAATCGAGCGTCAACATTATCGGCTGCAATTAAATTCTCCTGTAACACGCCTTGCCGAGCAGAAGTCGAAGCTAGAACGTGTTGAGCAAAAGCTCATGGATGCAATGGATCGCAAATTACTGACTATGCGCCATCAACTCGCGATTGCCGCAGAAAAGTTGGACACCGTCAGCCCACTAGCGACATTGAAACGAGGTTACTCAATTACTCAAACTGAGCAAGGAAAAGTAATTACGCAATCTTCAGATGTAAAATCGGGAGATGTATTGATTACTCGATTAGCCGAAGGCGACGTTCGCTCTACCGTTAACTGAATACAAACTCTGGTTAACTGATTTTCTGGAACTCAAATCGGACACGTGATTTTGACTTGAGTTCATTACACACATTGCAAAAGTAACTCGCAGCACCGCATGCTTGCAGCTTCTCCAGCTCCGCCTCACAATCAGGGCAAAAACCTACTTTTTTAAAATCCGATTCACACTGTGCACAATGGTATTGTCCTGTCCATTCCAGTTCGACATTGCAAGTCGGGCAAATGTTCTGCTGCATATCCCGTTCCTCTCTCTAAACTAAGCAATTTCGAGTAACGCATGCTACTCAAAATAACGAACAAGTATGTTGATCTTCATCACCGCCCCAACAAGTTTCACGAGGCGTTAACCATACTTGATACGTAGGATCTTATACTGATCGTCTGATATTTACTCCTTGATCAGCGATCACCCCTTAAAAGAATATTTATATAACCACACACCGAAAGCATAAGTTACATATTCTGCATTCCAATTTAAGACAGAATAAAAAACCTTAGAGAGATTTAATTAAACGAAAAATCAGAATTTAATAAAAAGATCTTATTCAAAAAGCAGTGTTTACATTGGTGTGCATTTCGATAGTTTGAGCGTCGAGCTCAACGAGTTTAACTTGGATAAAAGCAAACTCATTTAAATGGCTCGCATGCGTTCCACCACAAGGGATTACCGCTAATTGACCTTCCCCTAAATCGCACTTCCAATAGCGAGAATCCGTTAATCTATCGCCGTGGCATTCCATGGTGATCATCGCATCTCTTTGAAGCCATTCAACCAGTTGGCCATTCACTTTTTCTGCAATCGCCTGGAGGTCATTCAGCATATCTGCACTGTTTAATCCTCTTTTACGGAGTGTTTTGCCTAAACGGTACGTATCGAGGCACTTGTCTGGAGTGACATAACTCGTGACTTGCGCATAGCTATTAAAGTCATAATAACCATGTGGGTCTTTGCGGTCTGCGTCTTTTCGCCAATAGTCTTCCGCTAGTACTTTATTCAACGCCAAATACGCTAAGTGTCCTGCTGTGTGGCCTCGACTCAAAGCATTTTGATAGTCTTTATCTACCGCTAATGTTACCAAGTCATTAATTGCAAATGATTCCGTACGTGATAAAACATGCACGACGACAAACACCCAACCTTCAGCATCACGCTTTACAGGGATGTCACTACCCACATACAAAGCACCACTCTCCTGCTCCACTGCTCCAACTTGGCAATCTACTACGTCATGCTCAGCCCCATTCACCTTCAACGTTCCTTTGTCTGCAGGGTGATCCGGCCATATGTGACTAACGGGATGGAACGGCGTGACATCTGTAATAACGTAAGTCACTTCTTCCGTAGATTGAACGAGCTGTATTTGTGCTTCTAATTGCCATGTTTGATGACAAAAACGAGTCTTTGTTGCTGTGATAGTCATTTTTACGATTACTTTTGATAAAAAAATACCCAAGTAGAAACTTGGGTATTCGAATTTCATTATTTATTGCGGTTTTTCACCATCGACATCATACGCTTACGTTTACGCTCTTGTGATAGCGTAAGCTTATTCGTACGGTTCTCGTATGGGTTATCACTGTTGTGGAAGTTAATGCGAATCGGTGTTCCCATAATTTCCAGAGACTTACGGAAGTAGTTCATCAGATAACGTTTATACGAATCTGGTAATTCACGAACCATGTTACCGTGGATAACAACGATCGGTGGGTTGTAACCACCTGCGTGTGCGTATTTGAGTTTGATACGACGACCACGAACCATTGGCGGCTGGTGATCATCCACTGCCATCTTCATGATACGCGTCAGTACTGACGTACCCACACGCGTTGTCGCCGAGTTATATGCTTCTTGAATAGATTCAAATAAGTGACCAACGCCAGTACCGTGCAGCGCAGAGATAAAGTGGATACGCGCGAAATCGACGAATCCTAGACGGCGGTCCAGTTCTTTCTTCACGCTTTCTTTCACGTCACTGTCTAGACCATCCCACTTGTTAACGGCGATGACAATTGAGCGGCCAGCATTCAGTGCAAAACCAAGCAAGCTTAGGTCTTGGTCTGAAATATTTTCACGTGCATCAATCACCAGTAGAACGACGTTTGCATCTTCTACCGCTTTCAGCGTCTTAACAACAGAGAACTTTTCAACCGTTTCATTGATACGACCACGACGACGAACACCTGCGGTGTCAATTAGTACGTATTCGCGTCCATCACGTTCCATCGGGATGTAGATAGAATCGCGCGTTGTACCTGGCATATCGTATACAACCACACGTTCTTCACCCAGAATACGGTTAGTCAGTGTCGATTTGCCTACGTTAGGACGACCGATGATCGCCAACTTAATCGGCTGCTCTTGAAGGCGTTTGAATTCAGCTTCTGCGTCTTCTTCAGTGTAATCTTCAACAAGAGGCTCTTCGTCTTCGAATCCAGTCAGGTCTTCAATCTCACCTTCTTCAGATTCACTTGTTAGTAGATCATCAAAGAATGGAGATAAAGCACGCTCAAGCAAAGCGGTCACACCACGGCCATGAGCGGCCGCAATCTGGTACATATCATCCACGCCGAGCTGCCAAAAGTCAGCACACGCCGCATCGGCATCAATACCATCGATTTTGTTTACTACCAGCATCGCTGGCTTTTCAATTTTACGCAGATGCGCAGCAATTGCTTCATCTGAAGGTGTCAGACCAGCACGACCGTCAACAAGGAACAATACAACATCAGCCTCATCAATCGCGGCTAATGACTGTTCTGCCATCTTTGTTTCCACGCCTTCTTCTGTGCCATCGATACCACCAGTATCAATCACAATGAATTCGTGCTCTTCACCAAGTCTCGCCTGGCCATATTTACGGTCTCGCGTTAGGCCTGGAAAGTCCGCAACCAACGCGTCACGAGTGCGAGTCAATCGGTTAAATAGTGTAGATTTACCTACGTTCGGACGCCCTACTAGAGCTACAACAGGTACCATAACAACCTCTACAATAATCTTTCTTCTGTAGTTATAGGTAACGACTTGCTCGATGCCAAATCAAACCAGCTTTTTACCTATAACCACGTCAGGGTTAATAAATTCAAACAACAAAACGGCTCCTAGCTGTCACCAGCCAGGAGCCGAATGTGAATTATATCACGATATTATTCGTTAATGGTTAGTTTCTTTACATCGCCGTTGCGAGTTGTAATCACATAACCATCCGACAATAACGTCGGGCCAACTGCCAAGCCACTATCATCGACAAACTGCTGCGCAACAAATTCGCCCGTTGAACGATCCATCCAGTGAAGGTAACCAAGCGTGTCACCGACAACGAGATAATTGCCAACAATAACTGGCGCTGTAAGTTGTCGGTGCTCAAGCAAGCTGTTTTCCCACAACTCAGTTCCGCTTCGTGAATCAACGGCAACAACATGATCTTTTTCCGTTATCACAAAGATGCGACTACCATCTGTAGAAATGTCTGTCGCAGATGAGTAATTACGCTTCCAAATCGGGTTCGCTGAACGCAAGTCAATGGCGATAAGTTGACCATTGTATCCAATGGTGAAAAGAGTACCGCCTAGCACAATTGGCGATGAATCAACGTCAACCAAACGATCAATTTCTGTCGCGCCTTTTGGCGTACCAACAGGCTGTTGCCAAATCAACTGACCACGCTCAACGATAGCAGCTGCGAGTCGGCCATTTGCCGTTCCCCAAAATACACCGCCGCCAATTGCAGTCGGAGTACTGTCGCCACGTAAAGTTAAGTTCGGCACTTCTGTACTCAATGCCCAGCGTTGCTCACCTGTACTCTCATTAAGGGCAATCAACATGCCTCGGCTAGTATTGATGATAATAAGGCCTGAATCTGCAACTGGCTTCGCCAGTACCTCACCACCAACTTTTACACGCCAAACAATTTCACCTGTTTCTTGGTCAAGAGAGATGACTTCACCATTCTCAGAGCCAATGTAAAGGTTTCCGTATGCCGCTGTGATACCACCAGAGAGACGAGCAATGACATCTTCTTCTAGGTCCGTTTGCCAACGTTGTTTACCGTTTTCAGGATCCAGCGCTTTTACTAAGCCATCACGACTTGCCACGAACAATGTATCATTCGCAAATACAGGGGATAGTTTTGAAAAGTAATGACCAACACCATCGCCAACCGATGTGCTCCACTCACTACTGGTTGTAAACTGACTGTCTACCTGAGGTAGTGGCGCCATTACAATGGTGTCTTTCTCACCTGCACAACCGGCAAGTACTCCCATTGTTAACGCCCCTAGCAAGGCTTTCTTAAAGACTCTTTTCATCCAATGCGGTCCTTATTTCGCCAGATCGTCCAATTTCATTTGTAGTGTCGGGCTTGCATCTGCCGCTTGCTGAGCTTCAGTATACGCAGCGTACGCAGCATCTTTGTCACCTTGGCGAATCGCAATATCGCCACGAAGTTCAGCAATACGACCTGTCCATGCTGTATCAGTGACGTTACTTAGCTCTGCCGTTGCAGCGTCGAAGTTACCCATTTCCGTCTCAATACGCGCAATGCGGTAACTAATCAATGGTAACAACGCAGCATCTTGAGTGTGGCTTTGCGCCCACTTCAGTTGCTCCAATGCAGCAGAAAGGTCTTGAGCTTCAACTTGTGCTTTAGCAAGTTGTAGCGCAGCCAATACTGAATATTCTTTTACTTCATTTGACTCAATGAAAGCTTTCACGTCAGCTTGAGCATCAGTGCCTTTGTCTTGCAAAGCATTCATTGCTGTCGTGTAGCTTTGAGAAGCTGCTTCACTCGCCTGAATCACAGAATCCTGGTAGTAACGCCAGCCGAATAGACCACCTAAACCAACAACCGCACCGATGATGACGGCTTTGCCGTTTTCCTTCCACCAGTCTTTAATGGCTTCAACTTGTTGTTCTTCAGTATCGTAAAGTTCCACTTCCTGTCCTCTTAAAACATGTAAATGGCAGCTTAGCTGCCATTGTTCCTATTTCGTTTAAAGGCTCCACATTTGGGAGCCTTAGCTTACGAACTAGGATGTAATTTTGTTAGATTACTAAAAGACTTAAATCAGTGCTGCGATCTTTTCTGCAACTTCTGCTTGGTTGTAAGTCTCTTGCTCACCACCAGCTAAGTCTTTCAGTACTACGGTATTATCCGCAACTTCGTTTTCGCCCAGAACCAATGCTACAACAGCACCAACTTTGTCTGCGCGTTTAAACTGTTTCTTGAAGTTACCGCCACCGAAGTGATTCATCACACGAACGCCTGGAACAGACTCGCGAAGCTGTTCTGCTAGCTTCATTCCTGCCATCATGGTGCCTTCACCCGCTGTGACTACGTACACGTCAACACTGCGACGAACGTCTGTCAGTTCCAACGTTTCTAGCATCAGTACTAGACGCTCTAGGCCCATTGCAAAGCCAACCGCTGGTGTTGGTTTACCACCTAATTGCTCTACAAGGCCATCGTAACGACCACCGCCACATACAGTGCCTTGAGCACCTAGGCTCTCAGTGATCCACTCAAATACCGTGCGATTGTAGTAATCCAGACCACGAACTAGACGTTCGTTAACTGTGTATTTGATACCTGCGGCGTCTAAAAGTTCACATAGACCTGCGAAGTGTGCTTTAGACTCTTCACCCAAGTAATCTGAAAGGCGAGGTGCATCACCTAAAATAGCTTGAACGTCTGGGTTCTTCGTATCCAGAACACGCAGTGGATTTGTGTGCATGCGACGCTTACAATCTTCGTCTAGCACATCAATATGTTGCTCAAGGAATGCAACCAGTGCAGTACGGTAGTCTGCGCGGTCTTCTTGAGAACCGATAGAGTTCAGCTCAAGACGGACATGCTCATTGATACCTAGCTCACGCCATAGACGCGCCGTCATCATGATAAGCTCTGCATCAACATCTGGACCATTTAGACCAAACACCTCAACACCACACTGGTGGAATTGACGGTAACGACCTTTCTGCGGACGTTCATGGCGGAACATAGGCCCCATGTACCACAGACGCTGTTCATCACGGTTGATCAGGCTGTTTTGGATACATGAACGTACACAACCCGCCGTACCTTCTGGGCGAAGTGTTAGGCTGTCGCCGTTACGGTCATCAAAAGTGTACATTTCTTTTGAAACGACGTCTGTTTCTTCACCAACAGCGCGGCTGAATAGGTTTGTTTCTTCAACGATTGGCATGCGCACTTCGTTATAACCGTATGCGCTAATTACATTTTTCACTGTGTTTTCTAATTTTTGCCACAGTGGCGACTGAGTTGGGAGGCAATCGTTCATGCCTCGAATTGCTTGAATTGTTTTTGCCACAATACTTACCGTAATTCTCGTTGAGATTAATCTTGTACTTTAACTTCGATGCGGTTTTCGCCATTCATCATAGCTGCTTTCGCACGGATCTTAGCTTCTAGCTTATTCACAAGGTCATCGTTATCAAAGCGCTCTTTCTGGCGTTTACCATCTTCGTAGAATGCGCTCTTCTTGTTACTACCTGCTAGGCCTAAGTGAGAAACTTCTGCTTCACCAGGGCCGTTTACCACACAACCGATGATAGACACATCCATTGGCGTGATGATGTCTTCTAAACGTTGCTCCAGTGCATTCACCGTACCAATCACATCGAATTCTTGGCGTGAGCAGCTTGGGCACGCAATAAAGTTGATGCCTCGAGAGCGAATGCGCAGAGATTTAAGGATGTCAAAACCGACTTTGATTTCTTCAACTGGATCGGCAGCCAAAGAGATACGCAGCGTATCGCCTATCCCTTCAGATAACAGCATACCTAAGCCAACAGATGACTTAACAGCGCCAGCTCGAGCACCACCCGCCTCTGTGATACCTAAATGAAGAGGCTGATCGATTTTCTTCGCCAGCAGACGATATGAATCCACCGCAAGAAAAACGTCTGAAGCTTTCACGCTAACTTTAAATTGGTCAAAGTTAAGACGATCGAGATGATCTACGTGACGCATCGCCGATTCAACCAAGGCTTCTGGCGTAGGCTCACCGTATTTCATCTGTAGATCTTTTTCCAAAGATCCACCATTGACACCAATACGGATCGGGATATTTTTATCGCGAGCGCAATCAACAACAGCGCGAATGCGCTCTTCATTGCCGATGTTACCTGGGTTGATACGTAAACAGTCAACTCCGTACTCCGCCACTTTCAGCGCGATACGATAGTCGAAATGAATATCAGCCACTAATGGTACAGAAACTTGCTGTTTAATCAGTTTGAAAGCTTCTGCTGCGTCCATCGTAGGTACAGAAACTCGAACGATATCTGCGCCGACTTTTTCTAGTGCTCGGATTTGAGCGACTGTCGCTTCTACGTCAGTCGTGCGAGTGTTAGTCATTGACTGTACTGCAATTGGCGCACCATCACCAATTGGCACATCACCCACATAAATACGCGTCGATTTACGACGAATAATTGGAGATTCGTGTTGCATAATTTTTTATAACGGTAGAGTGAATCTAGCTACTTTGCCTGAAGTATACCCAGAAAGGTCGACAGGTTCACTTGCAAATGTCATTGTAACCCCTTCCGGTGCGCCTAATATCACTTTAAATGGCGCTTTTCCGGTAAGTTCTACATCTTGTCCTGGCTTATGAGTACCACTTACCAGCGTTTTACCATTGGTGTCTTTTACTTGAATCCAACAGTCCGCTTTAAACTTCATAGTAAGAAGTGTCATGCCTTCAGGTACTACTGGCGCAGGCTGTTCCTCTTCCGCCGCTTCAATCACGGCAACAGGTTCTTCAGAATCTACGCTTGTTGTATTTTCAGTTTCAGTCAGCAAAGGATCCGCCCCTTGCTCAACGGGTGCTTCAGTCAATTCAGCAACACCTTCATTAGTTGAAGCCACTTCTTCAGGAGTGCTTGCGATTAACTCTTCAGCCGTCATCAAATCGATATCAGCTAATTCTTGAGCTGTGGGCTGCGGCGCTTCAACACTTGAATCCGTTACTTCCTTAGTTAGGCTATTCTCTTGTTGGTTTTGCCACCACCATGCAGCTGAAATGCCAATAATGACTAGCCCGATAACCCAAGTAAGGAGCATAATACGGCTATTGTGCTTCTCGTCTTTTGTCTTACGAGAGAAGCTTTGCATTTCAATTTCTTGCTCTTGAGGCTGAGCATCGGCAGTCTGCTCTAACGCCGTCAAAACCACCTTCTCATCAAGACCTACGAATTTAGCGTAAGAGCGTAAGTAACCACGCGTAAATGTCGCGACTTGTTGAGATTCAAATCGGTTATTTTCAATATCTTCAATCACAGAAATGCGAAGCCTCAGGCGGTCGGCAACTTGCTTTTGGCTCATTCCCAAGGATTCACGTTTGTTTTTCAGTAATGTGCCAGCTTCAATAGAGAGTGGCACTTCATTCGTATTTTCGTGTTCTGTCATAATGGCGGTATTTAATCTGTTTTAGTGGCTAACGTGGTCATGTATTTTCGTTATTGTTCTTAAGCCTCTTTAAAGATAGCTAGCCAAAACGCGTTAACCAAAAATAATAATTTTAAGAAACTCTCAGCGATCTGAGTGCGAATACCCGTTTTGCAAAAATCAGCAAAACGTATGTGAGAAAGTGCTGAGAATTATCGGTGTCATCGTTAGTGTTACATATCATGATAAGCGAATGCGCAACGAAGACAAAAACTCTTTACACTCAAACTAACAGATAGCTCAAGCTTTTGTCCAAACTTTGACAAAGGAATTCGAAATTATACCCAAATAACCTTAGGTTGAAGAGTGATAGTCCCAAATCTTGGCGAAAATGTCCTAAACAATAAACAAAATAGCCAGAGCGAATGGCTCTGGCTATTTTTGAATTCCGGTCGTTTATACAGCTTTCACTTCAATGGTATCGGCACCGCGTGACGCTTTCAGCATTGCCGTACGTTTAGTTCGGTCAATTACATCACCGACCAACTGACCACATGCGGCATCAATGTCATCACCACGTGTTTTACGAACCGTAACTGTGTGCTCGTATTGCATCAATGTTTTTTGGAAGCGATCAATACGTGAGTTACTTGGTTTCTTGTAAGGTGAACCTGGGTACGGGTTAAACGGAATCAAGTTAATCTTACATGGTGTGTCTTTCATCAATTCAGCCAGCTCGCGTGCATGGTCCATGTCATCGTTCACATGATCAAGCAACACGTACTCGACTGTTACCTTGCCACGGTTTGCATTCGATGAAGCAATGTAACGACGAACGGATGCTAGGAAATCTTGAATATCCCAACGATCGTTAATTGGCATGATTTCACTACGCAGCTTATCGTTTGGCGCATGAAGAGAGATCGCTAACGCAACGTCGATTTTGCCCGTCATCTGATCAAGACCAGAAACCACACCTGATGTTGATACGGTTACGCGACGCTTCGACAAACCAAAGCCAAGGTCATCCAGCATTAACTCCAATGCAGGAATCAAGTTCTTCATATTAAGAAGCGGCTCACCCATGCCCATCATCACGACGTTCGTAATTGGGCGACGGCCTGTTTCTTTCTCAAGACCAATTTCACGTGCAGCACGCCACACCTGACCGATGATCTCTGAAACTTTCAAGTTACGGTTAAAGCCCTGCTGTGCTGTTGAGCAGAACTTACATTCCAATGCACAACCTACTTGAGAAGATACACAAAGCGTTGCGCGATCATCTTCTGGAATGTAAACCGTTTCTACATCCTGATCACCAACCTTCATTGCCCACTTGATCGTGCCGTCTGAAGAATGCTGAGCTTCTGCTACAGTTGGTGCTTTAATTTCACACTTGTGTAAAAGCTTTTCGCGCAGCTTCTTGTTGATGTTTGTCATTTTTTCGAAGTCATCTACACCGAAATGGTAGATCCACTTCATAACCTGATCGGCACGAAACGCTTTCTCGCCAAGTTCTTCCGCGAAAAACTGACGCATGCCTTTGCGATCAAAGTCGAGTAGATTGATTTTTTCAGTGGTCATGTTGCCTCTCAATGACTGAAACAAGAATAAGGGCGCGAATTGTACAGCCTTTATGCAGCTACAACAAGGGGTGTAAGACCCTGAGTTTGCTAAGGCATTAAAATAAAAACGATTAAATTTTAATCAGACTTTGCGGTGAGAATAATGATTAGACAACCGACAGCAAAAGCGTAGAAGTGGTGCAGAGAAAGCAGTGAGAAGAAACACACGTAACTAAGCTTTCCCCCTGTAAGGTGCTCAGATTAGCCAACGTCTTCGCGAGTACTTACGAATGAACTCGCCGATGAAATGGAGAACACGGAATAAAAAACCTCGGACAAATCCGAGGTTGTTACGAACTAGATCATCACGCAAAAGTGATGCATGAACGAGTTAGCGAGAGAAAACTTCTGATTCAGGGAAGAAAAACTCAATTTCACGAGCGGCAGACTCAGGGCTATCGGAACCATGAACTGAATTGTGACGCATGCTGAGTGCGTAATCAGCACGCAAAGTGCCACATGCCGCGTCCTCTGGGTTGGTTTTACCCATTAGCTCGCGGTAACGTGCAATCGCATTTTCACCTTCCAATACCTGAACCATAATAGGACCAGATGTCATGAACTCTTTTAGAGGAGGGAAAAACTCTTTACCTTCATGCTCTGCATAAAAGCCGCTTGCCTGATCTTCTGTCAGGTGAACCATTTTGGCAGCGATGATACGTAGGCCAGCCTTTTCAATACGATTGTAGATTTCACCAATTAGGTTTCGCTCTACAGCATCAGGCTTAATGATTGAAAATGTTCTTTCTAGAGCCATAAAATTTCCTTTCTGTACTTGTAATAATAGTTGTGCTTTTAAAGTGACTTACTGGGTAAGAGCAGCACTCAAACAAGAGAGTGCTGCAATCAATCTTATTTTCCAGCTTGCTCATTGAGGAAACGAGCAAGTGTACGAACACCCATACCCGTTGCTCCCGCAGCCCATTTATCAGAAGCGGCTTTACGATACGTACCCGCACAGTCGAAATGTAACCAGCCTTTTTTGTAGTCCTCAACGAAGTAAGACAAGAATGCAGCTGCAGTACTTGCACCTGGAGAATAATCACCAGAGCTGATATTCGATAAATCGGCAAAATTAGATGGCAACATTTCTCGATGGAAATCAGCAAGTGGTAGCGGCCACAAGCCTTCTTTTTCCTGGTTTGCCGCCGTAAGCGCTTGATGCGATAGCTCATCATCAAAGCTCATTAGCGCATGGTAATCGTTACCTAACGCATTCTTCGCTGCGCCTGTTAGCGTCGCGCAGTCAATAATTAACTCAGGCTTTTGCTCACTGGCGTAGATAAGACCGTCGGCAAGCACCAAACGACCTTCCGCGTCGGTATTCATAATCTCAACGGTTTTGCCGTTTTTGTAAGTGATGATGTCGCCAAGCTTAAGGGCACGGCCAGAAACCATGTTCTCAGCACAACACAAGATCAGTTTTACGCGCTTGTTTAAACCGCGCAAGATAGCTAATCCTAGGCCACCAGTGATAGTACCCGAGCCACCCATATCAGCTTTCATTGCACTCATGAAGTTAGAAGGCTTCAAGCTGTAACCACCGGAATCAAAGGTGATGCCTTTACCCACAAGACATGCGAATACAGGTGCGTTTTCGTCACCTGTTGGGTTGTAGTCTAACTGAAGCATCGCAGAAGTACGCTCAGAACCACGGCCTACTGCGTAAATACCTTCCCAACCTTCTGCCAACAAGTCTTTGTCTTTGACGATACGAGCTGTCACCGTGCCTTTCGGCGCAACTGATTTGATGAATTCAGCAGCCATTGTCGCTAGCTGACGAGGAGCAACTTCTTCTGCCGTTTTGTTGATAATATCGCGGGTAAAATCAGTCGAAGTAATACGAGCTTGAAGCTCTGCTTGATCTTCATCAGACAATGCTGCCCACTCAACTGAGCCATGTTTTTTAGGGTTACGGAACCCTTGGTGGAAAGCCCATACGCTCTCTAGATCCCAGTTATCACCAGAAAGAAAAATAGAACGAATTCCTTGGCCATCTAGCTGACGAGCTGCACGTTGAATTGCGCCGAGATCATGACCTTCACCTAAGTGAATAGTTGCGCCGTTTTCAGCGAATGAAAGCAGTGCTTTTTCACCCCAATGTGGTGCTGCCGACTCTTGACTTAAAAATACAGACATCTGTGTAGACATGGTTTCTCCTTGTCTTATAGCAGCGTTGCCTACGCTGCTTCTTTTTAATAACTCACGGATGTTAGCATTATGTAGGGCAAAAATGTCAATTGGATAAAAAAACGGACCTAAAGGTCCGCTTTTTTTAGTAAGAATTGTTAACTAGGCTGTGTTTTACAGACTTAGTCCGCTTCGTCCATCCAGCACATGATAACGGCTTCTAGAATCTTTTCATTAGAACGGGTTGGCTCATCGTCAAACTCATCTAACTCCATGATCCATTGATGAAGATCGGTAAAACGCACTGTTTTTGGATCGACATCTGGAAACTTGTCACAAAGTTCAATCGCGATATCGCGAGAATCTGTCCATTTCATTGCTCATCTTCCTTTTGCTTCTTCCCTATATTGGGAAGATAGTTTTAGTGATCTTCTGAAGCGTGGTTTAGTGTGTATTTAGGAATTTCTACCACCAAGTCTTCATCAGCAATTCTCGCCTGACACCCTAGGCGTGACTCAGGCTCTAGACCCCACGCTTTATCTAGCATGTCGTCTTCTAGTTCTTCACTTTCTTCTAGTGAATCAAAACCTTCACGGATGATTACGTGGCAGGTAGTACACGCACATGACTTCTCACACGCATGTTCAATACCGATACCGTTTTTTAGCGCTACGTCTAGAACGGTGTCACCAGAGTTTGCTTCCAACACTGCACCTTCTGGGCACAAATCGTCGTGTGGTAATACAATAATCTTAGGCATAACTACTTATCTCTTATATATCGTCTACTGATTGACCTGACAACGCAGCTCGAATCGATTTATCCATACGGCGTGATGCGAAATCTTGGCTCGCTTTATCGGTATCTTTAATGCCTTGCTCTATCGCATCTGCATCATCACCATTACGCAGCTCAATCAAGGCTTCGATGGCTTTAATCAAGTTTTGTTTCTCTTGTTCTGATAGTAAGTCATCACCATCAGCTTGCATCGCTGCAATCAAACCTTCTATCACTCGGTCGGCTTCAACACGCTGCTCAGCTAAGGCACGAGCTTGCATGTCTTCTTTTGCGTGCGTCATTGAATCACGCAACATATCCGCCACTTCATTGTCACTTAAGCCGTAAGAAGGTTTTACTTGAATCTCTGATTGAACACCAGTGCTCTTCTCCATTGCCGTAACAGAAAGAAGGCCATCAGCGTCAACTTGGTAAGTCACGCGAATATGTGCCGCACCCGCTGCCATCGGAGGAATACCTTTTAACGAGAAGCGAGCAAGTGAACGACAGTCATCAACCATTTCACGTTCACCTTGTACCACATGAACACTCATCGCCGTTTGGCCATCTTTGAATGTGGTAAATTCTTGCGCACGCGCAACGGGAATCGTAGTGTTGCGGGGGATGATCTTCTCGACCAAACCACCCATGGTTTCAATACCGAGCGACAGTGGAATCACATCAAGAAGCAACATTTCAGAGTCAGGTTTGTTACCCGCTAGGATATCAGCTTGAATACCCGCACCGATTGCAACAACTTCATCTGGGTTAATGCTTGTCAGTGGTGTACGGCCAAAGAATTCGCCAACCATTTCTCGTACAAGCAATGTGCGTGTTGAGCCACCGACCATGACTACTTCAAGTACATCTTCCGCATCTACATCCGCATCTTTCAGCGCACGGCGGCAAGACATCAGGGTTTTCTTCACTAGCGGACGAATCAGATCTTCGAACTGCTCGCGAGTCACGGTGCCTTTCCAACCAAAAACGTCAACGTCAACACTGTCTTGCTCAGAGAAAGCAATCTTAGCTTCAGTAGCAATGTTCAACAGTGTACGGTTCTTTTCTGCAGAAAGCGGCGCTTCTAGACCCGCTTGCTCCATTAAATAATCGGCAAATAGATGGTCGAAGTCGTCACCGCCTAATGCAGAGTCGCCACCTGTTGCTAATACTTCAAATACGCCTTTCGATAAACGTAGGATAGAGATATCAAAAGTACCGCCACCTAGATCGTAAACCGCAATCACACCTTCTTGACCAGAGTCTAGGCCATAAGCAATTGCCGCAGCGGTTGGTTCATTAAGTAGACGGAGAACATGAAGACCAGCTAATTTCGCCGCATCTTTTGTACCTGCACGTTGCGCGTCATCAAAGTAAGCAGGAACGGTAATAACGACACCTGCTAACTCACCACCTAACGTATCTTCAGCTCGCTTACCCAATACTTTTAGGATGTCCGCAGATACTTCAATCGGGTTTTTGTCACCTTGAGGTGTTTGCAAAATTGGCAGGCCGTTTTCACTCTCTTTAAAACGATAAGGAAGTGAAGAGTAACGGGACTGAATGTCCTTTAATGAACGACCGATCAAACGTTTTACAGAGATAATCGTGTTCTCTGGTTCAAACTCTGCTTTGGCTTTGGCTTCGTGGCCGACCGTTAACGTTTCCTCAGCGTAATTAACGACTGAAGGTAAAATAGTACGGCCCTGCTCGTCCGCAAGTGGAGTTGCATCGCCGCTACGTACAGAAGCAACCAAAGAGTTGGTAGTACCTAAGTCGATACCCGCTGCTAACTTATGCTCATGAGGTGCCGAGCTTTGGCCCGGTTCTGCGATTTGAAGTAGTGCCATGATAGGTCCTTGTCACGCTTACTAGCCGAGGAGTTTGTCTTCGACTAGCTCAATTTCGTTCTTTAGTTTGGCAATGAATTTTAGCTTACGAACTCGGTCTGCGGCTTCAGCCCATAGACCATCATCAAGCTCTTGCTCGACGCTTGCCAGATGCTGTTTGTACATTTTGCTGACCTTAGAGTCGAAGTCAAAAAGCGCCGATTCAGGATCGGACTTGTCAGCAATCTCTTCCAGTTCTTCGCGCAGTTCCATTTGCTCCATTAAGAACATCGGATCTTGCATCGTTTGCTGTTCACCTCGGATCTCAACACCTTGCTCTGCGAGGATATACTCGGCGCGAGAAATAGGATTTTTCAGAACTTGATAGGCATCGTTGATTTGCGCCGCCTTTTGCACCGCCATCAAACGGTCACGTTCTGAGCCCGTTGCAAAGTTATCCGGGTGGAAGCGTTTTTGTAGTTCTCGGAACTGAGAAGAAAGAAGGCTACCATCCAGCTTAAACTGACTTGGTAGCCCAAATAATTCAAAGTGATTCATTAAGTTCGGGTCCTAGTAAAGCCTTCCGGACTCGTTTGCCCAGAAGGACAATCAATTAGACGTTGAAGCTTTCACCACAACCACATTCACTTTTCGCGTTAGGGTTGTTGAATTCAAAACCTTCATTCAACCCTTCTTTCACGTAATCCAATTCAGTACCATCTAGGTACACTAAGCTCTTTTGATCGATGATAATTTTCACTCCAGAGAGTTCAAATACTTCGTCTTCTTCATTGAGCTCATCAACAAACTCAAGTACGTATGCCATGCCGGAACAACCAGTCGTCTTCACTCCAAGACGTAAACCGATACCTTTGCCTCGGTTATCTAGGAATGCTCTTACGCGACTTGCCGCTGATTCTGTCATTGTGATGGCCATACTGCACCTTAGTCTGTCTAAATTTCGATTGGAATGGGAGCGTCAAAGCTCCCATTATATTACGGAATAATTATTCTTGGTGTTTTTTCTTGTAGTCAGCAACCGCTGCTTTGATTGCATCTTCAGCAAGAATAGAACAGTGAACTTTCACTGGTGGAAGCTCTAGCTCTTCAGCAATCTCAGAGTTTTTAATTGCTGCCGCTTCATCAACTGACTTACCTTTTACCCACTCAGTTACTAGTGAGCTTGATGCGATTGCACTACCACAACCGTATGTTTTGAACTTCGCATCTTCGATGATACCTTCAGGTGTCACTTTGATTTGAAGCTTCATTACGTCACCACACGCAGGAGCGCCAACCATGCCGCTACCTACTGATGGATCTTCTTTATCGAATGAACCAACGTTACGTGGGTTCTCGTAGTGATCAATTACTTTTTCGCTGTATGCCATGATAAATTACCTCGAATCCTCTATTTCAATCCCTGAGATTAATGGTGAGCCCATTCAACAGTGCTCAAATCAATCCCTTCTTTGTACATATCCCATAGAGGAGACATGTCGCGTAGCTTAGTCACTGCAACGCGGATTTGTTCAATTGCGTAATCAATTTCTTCTTCAGTCGTGAAACGACCAAACGAGAAACGAACCGAGCTGTGAGCCAATTCGTCATCCATGCCTAGGGCACGAAGAACGTAAGAAGGCTCAAGGCTTGCAGACGTACAAGCACTACCAGAAGATACCGCTAGATCTTTAAGCGACATTAGTAGTGATTCACCTTCTACGAATGCGAAACTGATGTTTAGGTTGTGTGGTACACGCTGCTCAAAGTCACCGTTTACCGTCACTGCTTCTAAGTCTTTCACGCCATCAAAAAGACGGTTACGAAGCGCTAAAGCATGATCGTAATCTTTTTGCATGTCTTCTTTTGCAATACGGAATGCTTCACCCATACCTACGATTTGGTGAGTAGGTAGTGTACCAGAGCGGAAACCACGCTCATGGCCACCACCGTGCATTTGCGCTTCAAGACGAATACGAGGCTTACGACGAACGTAAAGTGCACCGATGCCTTTAGGGCCATAAACTTTGTGAGCAGAAAGCGAAATTAGGTCAACTTTCATCTCTTGAACGTCGATTGGTAATTTCCCTGCAGATTGCGCTGCATCCACGTGGAAAACAATTTTACGCTCACGACACAATTCGCCGATCGCTGTAATGTCTTGAACCACACCAATCTCGTTGTTTACGTGCATAATAGACACAAGCACTGTGTCATCACGCATTGCCGCTTTAAGCTTCTCTAGATCGATCAAGCCATTTGATTCTGGCTCAAGGTAAGTCACTTCAAAGCCTTCACGCTCAAGTTGACGACATGGGTCAAGAACGGCTTTGTGCTCTGTTTTACAAGTGATTACGTGCTTGCCTTTCTTCGAGTAAAAGTGCGCTGCACCTTTAATAGCAAGGTTGTCTGATTCTGTCGCACCAGATGTAAATACGATTTCGCGAGGATCTGCATTTAGAAGGTCAGCAATTTGCTCACGAGCAGTATCGACCGCTTCTTCTGCCTGCCAGCCGTAACGGTGCGAACGCGACGCTGGGTTGCCAAATGTGCCATCCATTGTCATGTACTGAACCATTTTTTCAGCAACACGTGGATCAACTGGACATGTAGCGGAATAATCAAGATAAATCGGCAGTTTCATTCTCTACTCCAATGTAAAAAGCTGACCGCTAAGAGCGGACGTTTACACCGATGGGCGCGGCGGTTGTATTTTTGTTTGATAGCCCATGGGTTACCGCCAGATCAATGTCCTGACGATCAGAAATTTCGAGTACTTCATTGTCTGTCATCAACTCACCAAGAGTGATGTTATTCAAAAAGTCACTAATGCGAGAGCTTAGGTCACGCCACAGCGTGTGAGTAAGGCAACGTGTTCCACCTTGGCAATCTCCTTTACCTTGGCATTTGGTTGCATCTACTGACTCATCAACGGCAGCAATCACGGTACCAATAGCGATACTGTGAGCGTCGGCACCAAGTCGGTAACCACCACCAGGACCACGAACGCTGGCAACGAGACCTGCTTTACGCAATTTTGAAAATAGCTGCTCTAAGTAAGAGAGCGAGATCCCTTGACGCTCTGAAATATCAGCCAGAGGTACAGGGTTTTGTTGCGAATGCAGTGCCACATCCAGCATGGCTGTCACCGCATATCTTCCTTTAGATGTAAGTTTCATACCACACCGTATCCACATGGTTTGTAATGGTTAAGATTTTTCCATACCTGAGTAATTTGGTCAAGTATTTATTTGACCATTTTACTCAGGTATTCATCCTTACACCTAAAGTGGTTATTATTCACTCAGAACTTCTTTTCTATCGAAGTCAAAACGCCTCGTAGAATATTAAGTTCTTGGGTTTCTGGTCGAGCACGAGAGAACAAACGGCGCAACTTATTCATCACCTGTCCAGGTTGCTCTTTGTTAATAAACTGGGTCTCAACCATCACCTTTTCAAGATGCTCGAAGAACATTTCGAGTTCTCGATGACGCGGGTATTCTTCCGATTCATTTGGGGAAAACTGGCTTTGCTCTAAGTTCAAGTGTGCAACTCGCACTTCGTAACTGAGAGTTTGTACAGCCATCGCTAGGTTAAGCGAGCTGTACTCAGGATTAGCGGGAATACAAACATGGTAGTGGCACTTTTGTAGCTCTTCGTTTGTCAAACCAGTTCTTTCTCGGCCAAACACGAGCGCAACCGGATGCTTTCGGCCTTCAACTGCAAATTTCTCACCGCATTCACGTGGCTCGAGCATTGGCCATTCTAATGTACGAGAGCGGGCGCTAGAACCCACAACAAGGCCACAATCTTCAACCGCTTCTTCTAATGTGCCGACAATCTTTGCATTTTGAGCAATATCACCAGCACCCGCAGCTAAAGCAAGAGTTTGTTCATCCACTTCACATTGTGGATCGACTAATACTAGTTGGTTTAAACCCATCACTTTCATTGCTCGAGCTGCTGAGCCAATATTGCCTGAATGAGAGGTACCTACGAGTACAATTTTTACTTGATCCAACATCTGTGTTTGCTACCTAAATTAAAACCGCAGAATGTTATCATAGTTTTTTAAGACACCCTAGAGGCAAGCAGACCTCTCTTCTCATTCTTGGTTATTGTTCTCGTCCGCAGTATGCTCTGTACACTCAACCAGCCGCATTTAGAACAAAAAATAACCACTTCCCTTTTTAATTATCTCTGGTATACTCGCCGCCGCTTTCATTTGTTCTTTAACATCCGTTGGGAAATTCGTATGCATCCAATGCTAAACATTGCTATTCGCGCTGCGCGAAAGGCAGGCAATCATATTGCTAAATCATTAGAAAACACTGATAAAGTAGAATCTACTCTTAAAGGCACTAATGACTTTGTCACTAACGTAGACAAAGAAGCAGAATACATCATCATCGATACTATCAAGCAGTCTTACCCTGAGCACTGTATCGTTGCTGAAGAACAAGGTCTTATCGAAGGTAAAGATAAAGACGTACAATGGATCATCGACCCACTGGATGGCACCACTAACTTTGTAAAAGGTTACCCAACTTTCGCGGTTTCTATCGCTGTTCGTATTAAGGGCAAAACTGAAGTTGCTTGTGTTTACGATCCAATGCAAAACGAGCTATTCACTGCACAACGCGGTGCCGGCGCTCAACTAAACAGTGCACGTATTCGTGTTGCTCAACTAAAAGACCTTCAAGGTACTGTTCTAGCAACAGGCTTCCCATTCAAGCAGAAACAACACGCTGAGTCTTACATCAAGATCGTTGGTGCGCTATTCACTGAGTGTGCTGATTTCCGTCGTAGCGGCTCTGCTGCTCTAGACCTTTGTTACGTGGCTGCTGGCCGTGTTGATGGTTACTTCGAACTAGGCCTAAAACCTTGGGATATGGCAGCAGGTGAGCTTATTGCTCGTGAAGCTGGCGCAATCCTAACAGACTTTGCTGGCGGCACTGACTACATGAAGTCTGGTAACATCGTTGCTTCAAGCGCTCGTGGCGTAAAATCTATCCTTAAGCACATCCGCGAAAACGGTAACAGCGCGATCCTTAAGTAAGATTTGAAAGTCATATTTAGCCCGTCACGCTGATGACTTTAGAAAGCCCCGCTCAATGAGCGGGGCTTTTTTATTTCGAACAATCAGCCTGTTTGTAGAAACGGTCGTAGTCAGCTAAGTGGTCTATTTTTACGTGCTTAACCTTCCATACTTGTTCCTTCATTAAAAACTGCAGCGAAACCGTGACTGGCTGGTATACATCACCAAAGCCGTTTACAGAAAGACATCCAACTCCTCCATCCTCACTGTACTCTTCAAAGTAAGACAGCTCTGTAACCAAACTTGATGGGATAGATGATAAAAATGGAAATTGATGACCAAATTTTATTGGGTGAGACTTAATACTGTTCAGCTCTTCAATCGATAGATTTGGTCCTGCCATAGCTTCTACCACCTCTATATACTGCATCTTGTATAAATTATTACGTATATCAAGGTAAGTATCGTGGAGTGGACTTGCGATGCAGGGCGTTGAAACACTTAGTAAAACCGGAATAGGTAGAATTCTATTTAGCATAACCAACTAAACCCCAGCTTCACGGAGCGCTTGATCAATTTTACTCGGCTTAAATCTGTACTTACAAAGCCCCCACTCGCACTGCTCTAAAAGCTCACGGACATTTACCTGCCCAGTAACTCCAAAGGAAACAACACCAAAAAGAGAAACACTCCCACTGTATGTCAAAACACCATCACGAGTAGTTTTAAAAGTAACAGAAACGGCTTTTAATTTTATGCCCAGCTCTTCAACCATTTCTTTTGAAACTTCAAACTTAGTAAATCCAAGCTCACCAGATAAAGTTACTTTACCTGACTCATCAACTGCTAACTTGAACCTTTTCCCTCCAGTAACTAGCTTGGTGGTAACACCTTTATTGTGCTTGTAAGAAATCTCTACAAACTTCAGTAACTGTACTTTTATTTCAGCTTGCCTTGACATTATTTCCTCCCGAAATTGTTGAACATACTTCCGATATTCAACTCAATCAAAAAACTACAATTCAAGCTGGAAGTACCTCAAAAAAAAATGAAACTTTCAAATCTATCAGGCATAAAAAAACCGCTGATTGCTCAGCGGTTTTTGTTTTCGGTTCTCAATCTGCCTTATGGCATCTCGTCGAACTCTGCACCTTCTTTTTCTACTTGAGGTGGCATCAAGTGCTCTTTCTGGATACCCAGTTTCAGAGCCAGTGCTGATGCTACGTAGATAGAAGAGTAAGTACCTACAGTGATACCGAGTAAAAGTGCGGTTGCAAAGCCGTGAATCATAGCACCGCCCTGCATGAACAGTGCAATTACCACGAACAAAGTCGTACCAGATGTAATCAATGTACGGCTCAACGTCTGAGTGATTGAGGCGTCCATAATGTCTGAAGGTTCACCCTTACGCATCTTACGGAAGTTTTCACGAATCCGGTCAAATACAACGATGGTATCGTTGAGTGAGTAGCCCACAACCGTCAGTAGCGCAGCTACGATGGTCAGGTCAACTTCAATTTGTAGAAACGAGAAGACACCTAGCGTGATAATTATATCGTGAGCCAATGCCATTACCGCACCAGCCGCTAGACGCCATTCAAATCGCATCGATACATAAAGCAGGATACAGATCAGCGATACCAAGATCGCTAGACCACCAGCTTCTGTTAGCTCATCACCAACGTTGGGACCTACGAACTCAATACGACGCATTTCTACGCTTTCGCCAGTACCATCTTTGATAGCACCAATGATTTGGTTACCTAGCGTTTCACCAGAAACGTCATCACGTGGACGAAGACGGACCATGACTTCACGAGCACTACCGAAGTTTTGTACTGTCGCATCGCCAAAGCCTTTTGAATCTAGTGCTGCACGAATCTCTTCAAGGTTTGCTGGCTGTTCAAAACCTACCTCGATAAGCGTACCGCCAGTGAAATCTAGCCCCCAATTAAGCCACTTGGTTGACAAAGTGAAGATAGAAGCAGCAATCATTATAATTGAAAAAACGAATGCTACTTTCGACCAACGCATAAAGCCGATCGTCTTCTCTGCTTTTAGAATTTGAAACATATTAATTCCCAGCCTTAGATCGACAATTTATCAACGCGTTTGCCACCGTAGATCAGGTTCACGATACAACGTGTACCAATAATGGCGGTGAACATTGAAGTTAAGATACCGATAGATAGAGTAACTGCGAAACCTTTCACCGCACCTGTACCGACCGCAAATAGAATGATTGCAGTAATTAGTGTTGTGATGTTCGCATCAGCAATCGTGCTGAATGCATTCGCGTAACCTTGGTGAATCGCTTGTTGTGGACTGCGTCCATCACGAATTTCTTCACGGATACGCTCGAAGATCAGTACGTTCGCATCAACCGCCATACCGACTGTTAACACGATACCGGCTATCCCTGGAAGCGTCATGGTAGCGCCTGGAATCATCGACATAACACCAATGATAAGCACCAAGTTTGCCATTAGAGCGATGTTTGCAATCAAACCAAAGCCGCGGTAGTAAAGCAGCGTAAATAGCATTACGGCAACCATACCCCAGATACATGCTTGGATACCCATATCGATGTTTTGCTGGCCCATTGATGGACCAATGGTACGTTCTTCAACGATAGAGATAGGTGCAATCAGTGCACCAGCACGTAGTAAAAGTGCTAGGTTGTGTGCTTCTGCAGCAGAGTCGATACCTGTGATACGGAAGTTACGACCAAGAGCCGATTGAATCGTTGCTTGGTTGATGACTTCTTCATGCTTATCCAGAATAACTTTGCCTTCAGGCGTACGACGGCCACTGTCTTTGTATTCTGCAAACACGGTAGCCATTAGCTTACCAATGTTCTTCTTAGAGAACGCAGACATCTTATTACCACCTTCGCTGTCTAGCGAGATGTTAACTTGTGGACGACCATATTCATCAACACTTGAGCTTGCATCTGTGATGCTTTGACCGCCGAGAATAACGCGCTTCTTAAGCACTACTGGGCGACCATCACGGTCCATCTTGATTTCACTACCTGCTGGCGCACGACCATTTGCCGCTGCCGATAGGTCAGCTTTATCATCAACTTCACGGAATTCAAGCGTTGCCGTAGCTCCGAGAATTTCTTTTGCACGAGCAGTGTCTTGAACACCAGGCAGTTCAACTACAATGCGACTAGCACCTTGACGTTGAACCAATGGTTCCGCAACACCTAATTCGTTGACACGATTACGTAAAATCGTAATGTTTTGCTCAACAGCATAGTTACGGATCTCTTGTAAACGTTGCTCAGTAAAGGTTGCAGTAAGAGCGTAACGGCCATTTGAATCAGAATCGACAAAAATCATGTCCGGGTGATTCTTTTCTAGCGTTGCTTTCGCTTCTGCTAATTGCTCTTCGTTACGCAACAACACTTCTACCGCTTCTTTTCCAGAAGGGCGGATTGCACGGTAACGAATCTTGGCGTCACGAAGTTCGCTACGGAAAGCTTCTTCTTGTTGACCAACAAGCTTTTCCATCGCTGCATCCATATCCACTTCCATTAAGAAGTGAACACCACCGCGAAGGTCAAGACCTAGCTTCAATGGTGACGCGCCAATCGCTTCTAGCCAGTCGGGTGTAGAAGGTGCAAGGTTAAGTGCAACAATTGTGTCTTTGCCTAGCGCTTCGCTGATGACATCACGAGCACTGATTTGTGTGTCAGTGTCGTTAAAACGAACAAGAATTGATCCATCTTCGAGAGCAATGGATTTATGAGAAAGTTGCTCTTTGTTAAGAGCAGTAGTGACAGCATCCAGCGTTGACATATCTACAGAGGCGCCACGCGCCCCTGTAACTTGAATAGCCGGATCTTCACCGTAGATATTTGGAAGTGCGTATAACGCAGCGGTGATGATGGCAAAAAGCACCATCAAGTACTTCCATAATGGATAACGGTTTAGCACAGCGAGGATCCTTTAGCTGTTTTATAGAGACTTAAGCGTACCTTTTGGTAGCACTGCAGTGATGAAGTCTTTCTTGATTACTACTTCATTGTTCGCGTTAAGCTCAATTGAAATGTAGTCATTGTCTTCAGCAATCTTAGTGATTTTACCCACTAGGCCACCGCTAGTTAAAACTTCGTCGCCTTTGCCCATAGAAGCCATTAGGTTTTTGTGTTCTTTTACGCGTTTCGCTTGTGGGCGATAAATCATGAAGTAAAAGATCACTGCGAACATGCCAAGCATGATTAGCATTTCAAAACCACCGCCTGCTGGCGCGCCTTCTGCTGCTGCGTGAGCCTGAGAAATAAACATTAAAACATCCTCATTATATTTTATTGATAATCAAACAAATTGGGCTTTCGCATTTTAGATTCAAGTCTGAGAGTAACTAATAGAGATCGCTCTCTCAAAAATAACGTGCGTTAGCCTACTTTATTAGCAAAAGCCTCTGGCGACATGCCAAAGGCTTTAATTCTTTTAGTTTTTCAATTACTGCTCTTTTGCTAGTGGTGGCACTTCACGGCCACGACGCTCATAGAACTCAGTAACAAATTCATCGAAGCGATCTTCATCAATTGCTTTACGAATGCTTTCCATCAGACGCTGGTAGTAACGCAGGTTATGGATTGTATTCAAGCGAGCGCCTAAGATTTCATTACAACGCTCTAAATGGTGAAGGTACGACTTGCTGTAGTTTTGACAAGTGTAACAGTCACAATGCGGATCCAATGGTGTTGTATCCGTTTTATGTTTCGCATTACGGATCTTGATCACACCACCAGTCACAAATAAGTGACCATTACGTGCGTTACGCGTTGGCATTACACAGTCAAACATGTCGATACCACGACGAACACCTTCAACCAAATCTTCTGGCTTACCAACGCCCATCAAGTAGCGAGGTTTGTCTTCAGGAAGTTGAGGACAAGTATGCTCAAGAATACGGTGCATGTCTTCTTTAGGCTCACCTACTGCCAAACCACCAACCGCATAACCGTCAAAACCGATTTCCGTTAGACCTTTTACCGACACATCACGTAAATCTTCGTAAACACCACCTTGAACAATACCAAATAGGTTGTTCGGGTTTTCTAGCTTCTCGAAATGGTCACGTGAACGCTGTGCCCAGCGTAATGACATTTCCATCGATTTCTTCGCTTCATCGTGTGTCGCTGGGTAAGGCGTACACTCGTCAAAAATCATAACGATGTCAGAGCCCAGGTCTTTTTGAATTTCCATCGACTTTTCTGCGTCCATGAAAATCTTGTCACCGTTTACTGGGTTACGAAAGTGAACACCCTCTTCAGTGATCGTACGCATCTTACCAAGGCTGAATACTTGGAAGCCGCCTGAATCAGTAAGAATAGGACCGTGCCAGTTCATAAAATCGTGCAGGTCACCGTGCATTTTCATCACTTCTTGACCAGGACGTAGCCACAGGTGGAACGTATTACCTAGCAGAATTTCTGCACCAGTACCTTTTACTTCTTCTGGTGTCATACCTTTAACGGTACCGTAAGTACCTACTGGCATGAACGCAGGAGTTTGAACAGTGCCGCGTTCGAAAGTCAGTTGACCACGACGTGCATTGCCGTTTTTCTTCTTAAGATCGAATTTTAATTTCACGATGCCTCCGGGTGTCAGAGAAACAGTCTGACTGAGTGTTTAGGGCTCTACCCTACTTTAAGGAGCGGTCGCTTTTCCTTGCGAGAGACAAAGCAATGGATGCTTTATTTCCTAGCTTACTGCTAGCACTCGTAAATCTACTTTTAACTACGCCGTTTTCTTCTTGATGAACATTGAATCGCCATACGAGAAGAAACGGTATTTGTTTTCCACCGCATGTTTGTAAGCATTCATGGTGTTCTCGTATCCAGCAAATGCACTCACCAACATGATCAGTGTTGATTCAGGCAAGTGGAAGTTTGTGATCAAGCAATCCACCAGCTGATATTCGTAACCAGGGAAAATAAAGATTTCAGTATCGCCAAAGAATGGGGCCAGCTCAGTCCCTTTTTGCAATGCGTCTTGCGCTGCACTTTCAAGTGAACGCACAGATGTGGTACCAACAGCAATAATTCGTCCGCCACGCGCTTTCGTCGCTTTAATTGCTTCGACGACTTCTTGTGGTACTTCTACGTACTCGGCATGCATGTGGTGATCGTTGATATTTTCCACTTTTACCGGCTGGAATGTACCCGCCCCAACGTGCAAAGTAACGTAAGCAAACTCTGCACCTTTCGCTTTGATTTTCTCCAAGAGAACATCATCAAAGTGAAGGCCCGCTGTCGGTGCCGCAACCGCACCTGGCTTTTGATTATATACCGTTTGGTAACGCTCTTTATCTGCATCTTCGTCTGGACGGTCGATGTAAGGAGGAAGCGGCATATGGCCGATTTCTTCCAGAATTTCTAGTACCGTCTTATCAGAACTAAATTTCAGTTCAAATAAAGCATCATGGCGTGCAACCATCTCTGCTGAATATTCATCATTCTCGCCAACAATAATGGTTGTACCTGGTTTTGGTGATTTAGAGCAACGAACGTGCGCGAGGATGCTTTTCTCATCCAACATGCGCTCCACTAGCACTTCTAATTTACCGCCCGATTCCTTGCGGCCAAAAAGACGAGCAGGAATAACACGAGTATTATTAAACACCACTAAGTCACCGGGTTGAACTTGGCCCAATACATCAGTAAATGTGCCATCAATGAGCTCTCCGGTATTGCCGTCCATTTGCAGCAGTCGGCTAGCGGTACGCTCTGGTTGAGGGTAGCGAGCGATGAGTTCATCTGGAAGGTCGAAATGGAAATCTGATACTTGCATGTTACTTGTCTTATCTATTGGTCAAATCACGTCTAGGCGACGATAAAATTGCGACGAGTTTTTCGCAGCAGACTAGTATATGTTTACATGCTGCAATAGCAAGCAAATCACCAGAATATAGCAGTAAAAGCCATGGTGAAGAGTGTAATAAAACGTGAAAAGCCTCGATTACTTGGCACTATTTTTAATTTGAGCCCAAAAGAGAAAACATGAAAAAAGCAAAGCAGCGTATACCGCTGCTTATTAGTTTGGCATTCCAATCGCCCTATCAAACTTCACGCTTTCGCCACAAGAACAACGGCACGAATAAACCCAACCACCAAAACCCTAGACTGCCACCTTCATCCTCTGAGCCTTTGAAATCACAGTTATTGGTCGCAATGCCATCGTGACACTCTTTATTGTCACCACTTTCATTGTTAGCACTTTTGATAAAATTCGGCGCAATGATGTAACGACTTGGTGGCGCATCGGCAGTGATGTAAGACTGTACCCAGTCGTAATAGTGGCTCACCTTGGTGTAGAAACTTGGGATCGTCAAAGAGCCACACGTTGGTAGAATAAGGGGGCCGCCACTAACAATACCAATTTGTTTGCCGGTCGCCACATCGACCAACGGGCCACCACTGTCACCTTTACATGCAGAGTTGCCATATTGAGTATGGCTATCTGGCTCCAATACATGGTTTTGTGTTGGTAGCGTACAAATTTTGGTTTGGTTGTCTCTTGAATCAATGATCCCCGGAAAACTGCTGCCAATTTCTAAACGCTCATAACATTTGTCGATGGGTAAAAATGTGCTAATGGTGGTTTTGAGCGTATTAGAAGGTTCAGAAGCATCCGGCTGAGTAGCCCCCCATCCAAACACTTGCACATTTTCGACACGTTGATTGGTCAGGTAATTATCGTTCCAATCCGCCGCCAAACGTGCTTCGATACTCTCCATGTCAACTTTACTCGCTAGGTCAGCAAAGCTCGCGTTTGCCACTGGGCGCGTGAGATACAGCAACGCGATGTCTGAATCTAAACCGGTTTGGATAGGTTTCACGTTGCCATTACTGTCGGTCTCAGCTTTTGAAATCCGGGTGTAATCCGGATGAACCACAACGTGAGACACCGGATAGAAGTTATCAAGCCCTGCAGAATTAAGTTCATACACATTCGCATTCACCGACAGCTCACCCGGCGGGGTCACATAGTAGGTTGCTTCATTGGTTCCTTGTCCCATCACCACACAGTGCGCCGCAGTCAGTACCCATTGCTCTGTCAGCATCGTTCCACCACACAGCGGAAACTCTGCCATATTACTTGCTCGCAAAGTAACGCGGTCAACAGGATCGGTTTGTTCATCTCCTAACACAATCGCCTGTGTTGATGGCACACTGAATGCCGCCACTGCCAGCGCAATAAGTTTGTTACACGTTGTTCGTTTCATCTAGGTTGCTGTCTTCAATTTGGTAAGCCTGGACGTATCTTCTTCGAGAGAAGAATCTTGGAAAATCCAGCGAATAAAAATGTGCGATTCAATTCATTGGATTACCTTGGGGACACATTCAATATCAACTAAAAATGCCAACTGACTCGCACACAAACCGACTTATTCAAATTAATAAAAACACCAATAAAACACAGATTACGCAGCCCATCAGCATTGTGCTATTTAATTGATGAAAAACGAGTTAGCTCCCAGATATACAGAAAAATATTCTCTATATTTAAGAGAAGGACAATGCCGCTGGAGGTCTCTATGATCAAGGTTGAAGACATGATGACTCG
>NZ_JAWOTS010000017.1:0-43837 GCF_033338975.1 Vibrio sp. Vb0349
CAGTTGGAAGTGTATGGCTTCCCTCGTGTGAAGAGAAACTCAGGTTATGTTGTCTTCGAGTGTTACCAAGATGGAGATGCCGACAAACTTGCGAGAGGTTTAGACTTTAAGTCTTTAATTTTTGCTCGACAAATGTTTGCGGTAGCAGCTGAGTTTCAATCGTTGCCAAGTGATGACCGCATTAGTCCAATTTTGAATGAACTAGCAGACATTGAAGCATTCCCTCGTTGTGGTGATTTGAGAATTGAAACGCCAGATACAAATGAAGCGAAAGAGCTACTGAAATTCTGCCGTAAGTTTACCGTCCCAATGCGTCAAGCGTTGCGCGGCAAAGGCTTAATGCTGAACAAAGATAACGCGAAAAAACCAGTACTGCACATTTGCTTTGTTGAGCCTGGCCACTGTTACGTTGGTTACTCTTACACTGACAACAACTCACAGTTCTTCATGGGTATCCCTCGCCTTAAATTCCCAGCAGACGCTCCAAGTCGTTCAACACTTAAACTGGAAGAAGCATTTCATGTCTTTATTCCACGTGAAGAGTGGGATGAGCGTTTGGCACCAGGTATGTGGGGTGTGGATTTAGGTGCATGTCCAGGCGGTTGGACGTACCAATTAGTGAAGCGCTCAATGTTCGTTCACTGCGTTGATAACGGCATGATGGCAGACAGTTTGATGGAAACTGGCCAGATCAAGCACCATATGGTGGATGGTTTTAAGTTCGAACCAGACCGCAAGAACGTAACATGGATTGTTTGTGACATGGTGGAAAAGCCAGCTCGTGTTGCTCACCTGATGGGACAGTGGCTGTTAAAAGGTTGGGCAAAAGAGGCCATCTTTAACCTTAAGCTGCCAATGAAAGGGCGTTATGACGAAGTGCTGCAAGACCTTGAAAATCTGAAGCAGTTCCTCATTGATAATAAGGTAAAGTTCAAGCTACAAGCTAAACATTTGTATCATGATCGTGAAGAAATCACGATTCATATCCAATGTCTGTCGAATATTTCACCTTACTAACTTTATTCCCCGAGTCTTTTGGGAATAGTGATTAGAATAGAAAAAGCGCCTTCAAATGGCGCTTTTTTAATATCTGCCGGATTTCATTGTGTGAAACTACCATCGGGCACTACTCTGCTTTGTTTGGCCCTACAAAGCGAATATCTTGCAAGTTAAAGCCTAGTTCGATATCGCACTTTAAAGCGGCGACGCGTTTACATAAACGAGCAGACTCAATGTGCTCATCCAATTTTTTACGGTATTTCGGTACGAGATCTTCACTAGCGTAGGCAGCTTCAATACTCTCAAACTGAGTGAGAATCTCTTTCGCTGCTTTCGGGCCAATTCCAGGTACGCCCGGAACTTGGCTAGAGCTTATCCCTGTCAATCCCCAGTAGTCCGCTAGTTGATTTGGTTTTACGCCGAACTCTTTTTCGATAAATGGTTCATCTAACCAACGATGTTGGAAATAATCACGGATTTGTAGGGTAGGGGAAAGTAGCTGGCAGTAACCTTTGTCAGTCGAAACGATGGTGACTTTTTCACCATGGCTGGCCACTTTCGTTGCGAGTGTAGCAACCAAATCATCTGCTTCATCGCCTTCAGACAGCAATGAATCAATACCTTGCTCCCACCACGCTTGTTGAATCGCATCTAACCCTTGCAGTAGTGGCAGAGGCATTGGTTTTCGGTTTTGCTTATAGTCAGGGAGAATTTCAGCGCGCCAACCTCTGTCTTGTTCGTGGTGATCAAAAACTGCGATGATGTGTGTCGGGTTGGCCTCTGACAGAATGCGAGTGAGGGTTCTTTGCGTTGTGGTTATGGTTCTTGCTATGTCGGTTGGATCTGGTTGTGCTGAGTGCACTCGGCGGATCAGGTTTAGGGCATCAATGATAACAAGATGAATAGACATAATGACTTAGCAATAAAAAAAGGGGCGTAATGCCCCTAGTGTAACGAATGCTAGCCTGACTATCGACCACCAATTTCCGGGTGAGCGATTCGATAACACGGTTCGTAGTCTGAACCGCCAGGTAATTTCATTCGGTGCTGTTCGACAAAGTCTTTTAGCAACTTATCGAGTTTTTTCATGAGGACTGCGTCTCCATGAATGGTGAAAGGCCCTCTACGTTCTATTTCTCGAATACCTTCAGCCTTTACGTTACCTGCCACTATACCAGAGAAGGCTTGACGCAAGTTGGCCGCTAAAACTTGCGGTTCTTGATCTAGGCTTAAATCCAATTGTTCCATCGACTCATGAGTAGGTTCAAATGGCAGTTGGAAGTTGGGCTCAATTTTCAATGACCAGTTAAAGCTGTACGCATCGCCTTTCTCTTTTCGGTGAAGGCGTACCGAGTCCATGGAGCGTTTCATAATACGAGCGACTTCTGCCGGGTCGTCAATGATGATCTCGTAGTGCTTTTGCCCTTCCTCACCAAGTGTGTCGCGAATGAACTCATCAATAGAGCGGAAGTACTCTTCACTTTCTTTTGGTCCTGTTAATACGATAGGCATTGGCTGATCGGCGTTATCCGGGTGCATCATGATGCCAAGAATGTACAGTAGCTCTTCCGCTGTGCCCGGACCTCCTGGGAAAATAACGATACCATGAGCCATACGGACGAAAGCTTCCAAGCGCTTTTCGATGTCGGGCATGATGACCAGTTCATTTACTATTGGGTTTGGTGGCTCGGCAGCAATAATCGAGGGTTCGGTTAAACCAAGATAACGTTGCTGAGTATAACGTTGCTTTGCGTGCCCAATTGCTGCACCTTTCATCGGCCCTTCCATTGCGCCAGGGCCGCAACCTGTACAGATGTTAAGTTCACGCAGGCCCAGTTCGTTACCCACTTCACGTGTGTACTGATACTCCACTCCATTGATAGAGTGACCACCCCAACATACGACAAGATTCGGTGCGATACCTGGAGTTAATGCTCTGGCATTACGAAGAATGCCGAACACGAGGTTCGTAATGTGAATTGGGTTAGTAAGGTTGAGCCGTTGGGCGTCTGCCAAATGCATGTTTACGTAAACGATATCACGCAATACGGAGAACAGATGCTCTTGGATACCTTTAATTATTTCGCCGTCAACAAAAGCGTGCTCTGGCGGATTAGTCAGCTCAAGCTTAATACCACGCTCACGACGCACGACGTTGACATCAAACGATTGGTATTTATCGAGCAGTTCTTTCGAGTTATCGGTATGGCTACCGGAGTTCAACACCGCTAATGTGCAATTACGGTACAGCTGATAAAGTTCACTCGAGGCTGTGTTCTTTAAGCGCTCTACTTCTAGTTGAGATAGCAAGTCCATGCTACCAGCGGGGCTTATATGGGTAATCATAACGCCTCCTTGTGTTGCATTAATTTGAGGGAAAGTACCAACTTACCTTTTTGGTGTTATACGTATGGTTTGATGAAAGGTAGTTGGCCGATTTGGTTTTATGGTTATCAACTCCCAAGCAACCTCAAGATGATACATTTGCCTTTTATAAATACATCATCTTGAAGTGACTTGGGTTTTTACAGCTTAGCAGACTAAAAGGGAAGAAATGTGATAACTCGTTGAAAATGGGTGGTTATAAAGCGTAGATTGCACCAAATTTGGTTTGTTTGCTCGCTTTTTGTACGAATCTTAGCTCCAGTTAAGCTGGTTTGTTCCACGTTTTTTAGCGTCCGCAAGCATCTTGCCAAGACGATCGAGCACATACTCTGGCGTATCGGACTCTTTGAAAGACGTCGATACAGCAGCTAAGGTAATCATGATATTTTGCTCACGGAACTTAAAGGGTAATTGGCTAATATCACGCTGGATATGCTTAATCAGATCCAGTGTGTATTCTTCAGATTGTTCCGGGACGAGTAGAATAAACTCCTCGCCACCAAAGCGAGCTACTGTTTCCGTTTCTGATACGCGCTTGTTAATAGTACGAGCGATGATCTTCAGCGCTTTATCGCCAGCCGTATAACCATAGCTATCATTCACCGCTTTGAAGTTGTCTACATCAAATAGCACAACACGAAGGTTTTGCTGAGAGCGAATCCAACGGCGATACTCTAGCTCTAGTCGATCGTTAAATGCAGTGCGGTTATAAACTTTAGTCAGCGGGTCGAGCAACATACGCTGAGCTTGGTCATCTAAGCGTCGACGATAATCTTGCGTAGTTTCAAATACCGCTTCGAGTTGGTTCTTACTGTAACTTAACCGCTCTTGCAGCGCTTGCTCTCGCTCTTCCGTCATTTTCAGTCGCTCTGTCAGCGACGCCATTTTTTCGAGAAGAGGCGTGATTTCTTTTTTCACAACCGCGATATCTTGAGCTTGATTAAGTGACTTTTGGCTTAATTCAACCAAGCTGTTCATTTCTGTGTTGAGCTCTTGGCGGTGTTCAAAGTAGGTATGATGCTGGTCGACGTTCTGATGAACGGTTTTTAGGTTACTTGCGAGAGAAGTGTTCAGCTGATCAAGGAATTGGCTAGACGCCTCGCGCTCGAACTTTGTTGCTTCGACAACCAATTTCAGCGTTGAGAGCGTAAGCTCAATGAGAGACTCGGCACTCACGCTAAGGAGCAACTTAGCGCGAATATCCAGCAATCTATCGCCTGATTCTCCCTCGAAATCCAGCTCTGTAATAGTATGTTGGAGGTCGCTGGCTAAGCACTCAAGCTGAGATCTGTCGGGATTGTTTTCAAATTCACTAAGATGTAGACGTGAATTAGACGTGATGATTTTCAGAGCGCGTTCGTAAATACTCAGTAGCTTAGTGGCTTGATCAGCTTTATTGCTGGCGTGAACTTCAGAGAAACTCATCAGGTTCCGTAGTTCACGTTTTAACTGCGCAGGTAAGCCCGTGACACGTTGCAGTGTTTCACCACTGTGCTTGATTTGTTCGTCAAGGTAACCGTTTTGTTTATCCATCGTCTTCGACTGCTGTTTGAGCATCCTCTCTAATACCGCTAAACGCGGGATAAGAGTGCTGATATCTTTTTGATGTTGCAGCTCTTGTTGGATTTCAAATAGGTAGTTGGATACCTGAGTATTCGAACCCTGGCAAGCTGAAGACAATGATGCCACAACGCGTTTAAGAACTTGTTGTTCACGTTTGAATTTGAGTGAAGTATCACGATGAGTCAGTCTGAGTTGGTCAAGTTGACAACTCAGCTGATGCAGCTGCGACTGAATATCGGATTCCAAGATTCCCATGAAGTGACTACGGTTAAGTCCATGTACTACTGACAATTATCTGATAATAACAAAAAACTTTATAGCGTCATTAGTTATTACGTTCAACAGGCGTTTAATTATCCATTTTTTAATATTTTCTTGATGTCGTCCTCATTCTTGTAGGACGAATGGATCTTGATCAGGCCTTGGCTAATGGCATGTTGACAGGCAGTTCTTATGTTACCTGTTGCAAAGCTAGCAGCAGGCGCATTATCGATGGCTTTTAAGAACACCCAGTGGCTTTGCTTATCCTTCAAGCTGACTTCTCGTGCGATGTGAGTCGCAAGCAACAACAGATCGAGTAATTCCTCATCGTTAATTGCAGTGTAGGCTCGGGGTAAGAACGGATAATCACTGATGCCCATACGAATAATACGATTGACGTTGTGCTGCTGAGCGAACTCATCCACCCAAGTCTGGAATTTTTCGAACATGACTTCGGCAGAAGCATCACGGTCAGCGTTCGGTTCTATATAGAGTAAGTTCGCATCTGAGAAATGGTAAAGACGCGACGGTTTTTCTATTTTTTCCGCAAGGAAGTCGCCAAATGCCCGTTCTAGTTCTAGACCTGCCTTATAGCCGTTATGGACGTACATGCTTCGTAAGAATGGCAAATCGATCATAACAAAGCGTAGGCGATCATTAAGTGGTTCGTGGATCAATTCACCCATTTGCCATTGCTCGAAAGTTTCGCTCGACTTTTTCAATGAGCGAGAAAGCTTAACATTCAGCATACGCAAGTTACGTAAACGAGAGCGAGAGTGGGTGAAGAGGTCGTTACGCAGTTTTTCGATTTCACTTGCTTGGCGCTGCATAATGACCCCACGGCGCATAATGAACAAAAACATGACCAAGACAGTAATAAACAATGCAAATGAGATTTTCTGGAATTTACGATGCTCTCTTTCCACTTGCTCTAAGCGTTCTGATTGACCGATGTAATGGATGGTTTGTTCGGCAAATTCTTTTTGCTGACGGAACGCATCCTCACTGATTTGGTTAAGCTGCTTTTGTTCTAGACGAACGAGGTTGGTGTATTTTTTATAAGCTTGCAGAGAAAGTTTGTATTCGCCTGCCTGCTCGTAACCCAACCCAAGTAAACGGTATGACTGCTGCTTAATGAAGTTGTTATTTTCAGGTGACTTTTCAGCAAGCGCTAACGCCAGCTTTGCATTAGTAATGACGTCTTTACTGTCATTTTGATGATAAGCCAGACCTGACTGAAGCAGGGCTGCCTTTGCTTCAAGCTTAGGAATATTGGTGTATTCTAAAAGCTCTTTAGAGCGGTCTAAGTACTGCTCTGCTAGCGCGTAGTTATAGAGTTGTAGGTAGGTAGCCGCCAAGCTTAAGCGAATCTTAATGATTCTATTGATGTTCTTACTGGTACTTTCATGGTCAAGCACGTTGAAGTAATGCACTAACGCAAGATTAAACTTACCCTGATAAAAGTAGATGTCGCCCATTTGCTCTAGGACGTCCGCTAGGATCGGAGAGCTAGGGTAGGAGTCATAAAAATCTGCGGCTTGAGATAAGTATTCGATCGCTTTGTCGTACACTCGTCGCTCCTGGAAGAGCCTAGCCAAAAGGCGATTCACTTTTGCTAATCTTGCACCACTGTTACTTTCAATAGATTGCCAATAACCGTATAGCAGTTCTGACAAAGCCAAATTGTACTTCTTGCTATTGAGGTAAAACTCGCCGACGGCAGTGTAGTAGTCGATCAAGGCTAACTCAGAGCGGCTATCGTCAAGCATGGTCTTTGCTTCAGAGTACAAGTTTTCCGCTTTAATGATATCGCCACTATGTGAAGCGAGGAGTGCTCTTTGCATCACTAGTCGGTAGCGAACGCTGTCGGTGCGTTGTAATACGGCATCGGCTTCATCGAGCTGTTGTTCAATTTGGTTAAGCGTGTCTTCCGCTTTTGAGTAGTTTTCGTCGTACATCCAAATCATTTGGTTGCGCATCAGCTGTAGATCTAAGTCCATGTACGGCAATTGATATTCTTGCGCTAAGCGTTCCGCTTTATTTAGGTGCTCGATAGCCGAACGAACATTACCCATGGCGTAATCTGCCTGAGCGATAATCTTGTGCGCTTCGATGGTGCTGCTTGGTGTGCGAACGCTACGATCTGTTTCGTCGCGAGACATGGCTGAAGGGCTGTCACTTTCTTTGCGTTCTGTTAGCTCACGCTGTGACAAATAGTTGGTTGCCGCTTGTTTTGCTTGTGATGGCTCTATTTCCGCCAATTGTTGTGCTTCGTTGAGTAACGCGGACGATAAAATGGTTGCATGAAGTGGCTGTACAAACAGCAAGCAAAGAAAGCCAATCAACTTGAATAGACGCGAACTGTCCCAAAACATCCTTTCGTTCCCTCGAACTGTTTTTAGATATGGCGATAACGGCGAAAAGCCTCAATTAGCCGTTTAAATGCGGGTTGAAGCCATTTGATATAGTAACATGCTTGGACAATAAAAACGTCCGGCAACCCTTTAGATTGCCGAACTTATTTCTGTTGCCTATGCGCTTACTGACGAGCCATACGGTGATTGTGAGCTGGCTTATCTTGTTCCGTTGAGCGGTAAGGGTTGATATCCAAGCCTCCACGGCGCGTATAGCGGGCAAATACGGTCAGTTTGCTTGGTTGGCAGTATTTCATTAGATCCGTAAAAATACGCTCTACACACTGTTCGTGGAACTCATTGTGCTCGCGGAAAGACACTAAGTAACGTAACAGCTTCTCACGATCTATTTTTGCGCCTTGGTAGCGAATTTCTACACTGCCCCAGTCGGGTTGGTTAGTGATCAAACAGTTTGATTTCAATAGGTGGCTATGTAGCACCTCTTCAACTTGTACTTCACCTGCTGCACCTTCAAGCAAATCGGCATCGAAATCGTAACTGGTGATGTTAATGTCTTGGTCATCAATACATTCACCGTCCATTGTTACGATAGGTTGATTGGTATAGTGGGTCACTGGATTCACCTCAACCAGCACCTTTTCACCTGCGCATTCAGAAAGGTCTTGTGTTAAACGCTCAGTCACTTCTTCCCAGCTTGCAAAGCGGGTTTGGTTGTAGCTGTTTAAGTACAGTTTGAAAGACTTCGATTCAATCAAGTTTGCGCTGGTGGCTGGAATGTATACTTCGCCAACGGCCACTTGTGGTAAACCTTTACTATTTAACCAAGACAGTTCATACAGCGTCCAAATGTCGTGCCCCATGAAAGGCAGAGTATCGCCTAACTGAAGGTCATCTCGGTTCAGGCTGCGAGGGACTGGTTGCAGCAAGCTTGGGTCATACTGGTTCGCATACTCGGTCGTTTTACCTAGTGTTAGGCCAGCAAGCTCTTTAGCGTCAGAATATTTGCTCATACTTTGTGGTCGTTTTCGATTAGAATGGCGAGAATTTTACTGAATCCGCTGGTCAATTGCCATCCGGCAAGTACGGCTATCTGATAAATAAGGAATGAGGAGACCTTCATGACCCAAAACGTTACTCAGGCGCTACAAGAGTTCAGCCTGCGCTACCAACAAGCTTGGCAAGCTAAGCACAATGAGTTGCCAAGCAGTGAAGAGCTTGCAGATCTTGTTTCTCCTTGTGTCGAAGAGAAGCGTGATGGAGAGGTGCTTTGGAAAGCGGTCGCACGTGATGAAATGGCCGATTTCACCAATGTGGAAAATGCGATTGAGTTGTCACTACAAGATGATGTTAAAGCCTTTTATGGTTCTCAATACTGCGCCGATATGGAGGCAACTTGGCAAGGTAATTCGTTGACGCTGCTGCAAGTGTGGAGCGATGACGATTTCGTGCGTCTACAAGAAAATATTCTTGGTCATTTGGTGACTCAGCGCCGCTTGAAACTTAAACCAACAGTATTTATCGCAGCGACAGATGAGGAAATGGATGTGATTTCTATTTGTAACCTCACTGGCAATGTGATTCTAGAGCGTTTGGGCACCTCTAAACGTGATGTATTGGCAGATTCATTGGTTGAGTTCTTGAATAAGTTAGAGGCTGCCGTCTAAGTATGTATGTTGTTGAGTTGCAGTTTGAGTGTTTTGATAACACCACCGTCAGCGCGGTAGACAAAGCCATTAATGGCTTGATGGATGCTCTGCGTTACAACGGCCAAGTATTAGGTCGTGAATTCCCGATAGTGATGGGAGAAGGTGAATTTTTCGTTCGTGTTGTTTGCCCAGAACAAGACAGCTTGCATCCACGTTATCACTCAGATTTCGTCAAAGTGTGCATGAACCGTTTGTCGGATGCGTCTTTGCTTGCTCCGAAAATGCGTATGCTGGGGCGTGATTTGAATTCAGAACAAGCAGCCGAAGAAGAGACACCTAGCTGGCAAGTGTTGTACACGACTTATGTTCATACGTGTTCGCCTTTGCGAAGTGGTGAAACCCTGTTGCCAATTCCTTTGTATCGTAATGAGCCAACACTTAATGGAGACCATAAAGCCGTCATTAAGTGGCAGACTGAGTGGCAAGCTTGTGATGAAATCCAAATGGCAGGGGGTTGCCGAGCGGAACATGCGGCGCTGCACGAAATTTGCGATGTGGATAGTGTGCTGTTTCGCCGAGGTTGGGACTTACGTGGCCGTATCGAATACATCACGAAGATCCCTACGTACTATTACCAGTATCGTGTCGGTGGTCAGTCGCTGGAGAGCGAGAAAGCGCGCAAGTGTCCAAAATGCGATGGCGAGTGGCTACTCGATGAGCCACTACATGACATATTTCATTTTAAGTGTGATGACTGCCGAATCGTGTCGAATATCTCTTGGGACCATCTTAAGTAGCGAATTGAAGCTACTTAAATGGGTAGATAGACAAATAGAAAGGGCTGATGTTTTCACATCAGCCCTTTTGTGTTTAGAACGTTTATGTTTAGAACGTTGTTTTCAGTCATGTTTTGAAAGGTGGGATTACCAACCTTTCACAACACCGCCTTTGAACAGCTCTTTTGCCGCTTCGTAAACTTCTTCCGTTTGGTAAGCTTTTACGAAGTTTTGTACGTTTTGCGCATTAACATTTTCTTCGCGAGCGACAATTAGGTTTACGTATGGTGAGTCTTTATCTTCAACGAACACGCCGTCACGCTCTGGCGATAGGTCGATAGAGCTTGCGTAAGTGGTGTTGATGATTGATAGCGTTACGTCATCCAATGAACGCGGAAGCTGTGGGGCTTCTAGTTCAATGATTTCGATATTTTTAGGGTTGCCTACGATGTCACGTACTGTAGCGAGTAGACCAACGCCATCACGTAGCGTAATCAAACCTTGTTGCTCAAGAAGCAGTAGTGAGCGACCTAGGTTAGTTGGGTCGTTTGGTACTGCGATGCGTGCGCCATCTTGAATTTCATCAATTGATTTTACTTGCTTTGAGTAACCAGCAATAGGGTAAACGAATGAGTTACCCGCGATAGCCAGTTTGTAGCCGCGGTCTTTCACTTGTTGGTCTAGGTATGGTTTGTGCTGGAACGCATTCGCGTCTACTGAACCATCATCCAGAGCGGCGTTTGGTGTTACGTAATCGGTAAATGTTACTAGCTCAACATCTAGGTTGTATTTCTCTTTTGCTACTTTAGCGGCAACTTCGGCTACTTGTGCTTCAGCACCAGCAATAACGCCAACTTTTACTTTGTTTACGTCTACTTCTTTGTCGCCGCAACCCGCTAGAGCAAGAGCAGAGGCGGCCGTTGCTACAGTCAAAAGACCTTTAAGGCTAAATTTCATCTTTATCTCCTTATAATTTGTATTTTTGATGCTTATCTGTGGTCTACACGGCGCACCACTGCGTCACCGATAGACTGAATAATCTGTACTAGAACAATCAACATCACGACAGTCACGGCCATGATAGTTACATCGTAGCGGTGGAAACCGTAACGGATGGCTACGTCGCCTAGGCCGCCGCCGCCTACCGTACCCGCCATAGCTGAGTAGCTAACGAGAGTGACCAAGGTAATCGTTACTGAGTTAACAATAGTCGGCATTGCTTCAGGCAGTAGAACTTTTGTGATGATCTGTGTTGGTGTCGCCCCCATTGACTGCGCAGCTTCCACCAAGCCTGTCGGTACTTCTAATAAAGCACCTTCAATAAGACGAGCGACAAAAGGAATGGCGCCAATAGTCAGTGGGACGATTGCTGCGGTTGTACCGATAAAGGTTCCAACCAGCATTTTTGTCACTGGAATAATCGCAACCATCAGTACGAGGAATGGCACTGAGCGACCAATGTTAACGATAGCGCCTAAGCCGCTATTTAGTTTGGTGTTTTCAAGTAGGCCGCCTTTTTTAGTAATATGGAGGATTACGCCTAATGGAATACCCACAGCAAAGCCGACTAATCCGGCAACCGCAACCATGTAAAGCGTTTCCCACGTTGCACCTAAAAGTAGTTTGCTGTTTAAACTCAGCCATTCAGAAATCGTATTAAAGGACATAACCAAGTACCTCTACTTTTACGTTGTGCTTACGCAGGTATTCAAGAGCTGCGTTGTCATCTTCTTCGTTACCAAATAGCTCTGCGACCATCATGCCGAATTTCACGCCACCAGCGTAATCAAGGTCGGAACTCAAAATACTCACATCAATATTGTATTTACGAGAAATTTGCGACATTAACGGTGCATCAACGGTTGCGCCAGTAAACTCTAAGCGAACCAACGGGTAGCTGCCATCAACACGCTCTGCTTGCAGACGTGCTTGGTAATCTTCAGGAATGGAAAGATCCAGCGTTGAGCGAATGAATTGGTGCGCTAGTTCTGTCTTAGGGTGCGCAAAAATATCGCCAACGGTGCCTTTTTCCACCAGCTCACCACCACCGATGATTGCTACTTCGTGACAGATGCTTTTTACGACTTCCATTTCGTGAGTGATAAGTAAAATCGTGATGTTGAGTTTGCGGTTGATCTCTTTCAATAACTCAAGGATAGATTGAGTTGTTGCCGGGTCTAGTGCACTAGTGGCCTCATCACAAAGCAGCACGCTAGGATCGGATGCCAATGCACGAGCAATTGCCACACGCTGTTTTTGTCCGCCACTTAAGTTAGATGGGTAGCTCTCGTGTTTGTCGGCTAAGCCTACAAGCTTTAGCAACTCAGTTACTTTTGTTGTGATTTGCGATTTGTCTTTACCTGCCAGTTCTAGGGGTAATGCCACATTATCAAACACAGTACGAGACGAAAGCAGGTTAAAGTGCTGGAAGATCATGCCAATGTTACGGCGTGTTTCGACTAGTTGTTTTTTACTGAGTTTGGTTAGATCTACACCATCAACGATGATGGAACCAGAGGTCGGTGCTTCTAGCATGTTGACACAGCGAATCAGCGTACTTTTACCAGCACCTGATGAACCGATAACACCAAAGATGGTGCCTTTGTCGATGTGTAGGTTAATGTCTTTCAGGGCAAGGATTTCCTTACTGCCTTGGTAGAACACTTTATTGACGTTTTTTATTTCTATCATGTTTCAACCTGCCCAAAGATACGGGGAACTTCGCTGTCAAAAACGGCCTTTGACAGAACTTAATGTTGAGCTTTATCTCAATTTTCAGTTGATGCTATGGGTTAAGCAGAATGAAGTCAATAGATATTTTTACGTCTAGACGTCTAAATGTATGGATGTTCTGTTTTGAAACGAAGATGTATAGATAACAAGCAGGAGGTAGACGGCAGGGCACCCTCAGATTTACCGATTCTTGCCCAACAAATCAACCGTTTTGTCGAGGCCTAGAATGAATTAGATAGTGTTGAAGTTTATAAGGTATGTAATAATCTGATTAAACCGAGTTAATAGAGAAATACGTTTTGGCAAAACCTGCTGTTTTTATCGATCGTGATGGCGTAATAAACGTTGACCACGGCTACGTTCATGACGAACATGATTTTGAGTACATTGATGGTGTCTTTGAAGCGACAAAAGCGCTGAAAGATAAAGGCTACCTGTTGGTGCTTGTGACCAATCAATCTGGCATTGCACGTGGTAAATTCAGCGAAGACCGTTTCTTATCTCTGACTCAGTGGATGGACTGGAACTTCGCTGATAATGGCGTTGAGTTCGATGGCATCTACTACTGCCCACATCATCCTGAACATGGCATTGGTGAGTACAAGCAAGATTGTGAGTGCCGTAAGCCAAAACCAGGCATGTTCATTTCTGCACGTGACTTCTTGAAGATCGACATGGAGAAATCTGTGATGATCGGCGATAAAGCTGAAGACATGATGGCAGCAGAAGCGGCAGGCGTTGGCACTAAGATTTTGGTTCGCACTGGTAAGCCAGTAACAGAACAGGGCGAAGCCATTGCAACGGTAGTATTAGATAGCATTGCGGATGTGCCTGCGTACTTAAACAAGTAATCTTCATTACTGACTGAGTTAAGGGAAGCCACTGCTTCCCTTTTGTTTGATTCCTTCTTTTAGTCTGAACACTTATGAGCAAAAAACTCACCATTCTTGATATCGCAAAATTGGCAGGCGTGGGCAAATCAACAGTAAGCCGTGTGCTTACTAACGATCCAAAAGTGAAACCCCAAACGCGAGAGAAGGTTGAGCAAATCATTCGTGAATCTGGTTATGTGCCGTCCAAATCTGCGCAATCAATGCGTGGCGGCAGCCAAAAAGTTATTGGGGTTATCATCTCCCGTTTAGACTCACCATCAGAAAATCGCGCCGTTGGTACCATGCTCAATGCTTTGTATTCCGCTGGTTATGATGCGGTGATCATGGAGAGCCAATTCGATCGCGATAAAACCAATGAACATTTGGATGTGCTTAAACGTCGCAACGTCGATGGGGTGATCGTGTTTGGTTTTACTGGATGTGATGAGCGAGCATTGGCAGAGTGGGGTAATCGTATCGTTGTGATCGCGATGGACACGCAAATGGTTTCTTCGATCAACTACGACAACCAAGGTGTGATAGACATGGCTTTGTCTCATCTTGAGCAGCAATCTTTATCTCGCATTGCTTATATTGGTGTTGATCCTGAAGACAAAACCACTGGCTTAGCTCGTCTAAATGCTTATAAAGCTTGGTGTCAACGCAAGCAAATTGCACCTTGTTTCCAAACGGGTAAGTTGAGCCATGAAAGTGCTTATCAGTTGGTAGACAAAGTCCTTCAATCTGATACTCAGGCCATCGTGTGCGCCAGTGACACCATCGCGTTGGGCGTGATTAAGCGTCTTCAAGAGTTAGGCCGTGAAGACGTGGTTGTGACAGGTGTTGGTGGTAATGAATTGCTCTCTTTCCTTTTCCCTAAAGTATTTAGTGTCGACCCAGGTTATACCCTTGCAGGTGAGAAGTCCGCTAACATGCTGATCAATCAATTAAATGGTGATGAGGAAGTGGTTCACTTTACTCAACAGCCTATCGTTTGTTAATCCACACTAAAACGATCTGCTCTAAAATTATACTGTGATCATTCTCAATTAATGGGACTGTTCCCATTTTGTTTTTTGTCTTCGGATGGCAATATTAAAATTAAGAAATGGGAATGTTCCCATTTATAAAAACAAAATGATGAATCGAATGTATCCAATACAGGGTGGACAAAGTTATGAGTAAGATTGCGCGTAAAGACGTGGAGCGTCTTATTGAGCTGGTCGGGGGGCCGGACAATATTGCCAGTGTAAGTCACTGTTTAACTCGCTTGCGTTTTGTTCTAAATGATACGGACAAAGCAGATACGAAACAGTTAGAAGCATTACCGATGGTGAAGGGCTGTTTTACCAACGCAGGCCAGTTCCAAGTGGTTATCGGTACTGAAGTGGATGAAGTTTACAAGGTACTGATCGGACTGACGGGTAAAAGTGAAGCCAGCAAAGACGAAGCGAAGAACGCTGCTCGTCAAAACATGAATATCGTTGAGCGTGGTATTTCCCACCTTGCAGAAATCTTTGTACCACTGCTACCTGCGATCATTACCGGTGGTCTGATTCTTGGCTTCCGTAACGTGATTGGCGACATCAAGATGTTTGATGGTCAAACGCTAACGGAAATCAGCCAGTTTTGGGCTACGGTACACTCTTTCTTATGGCTGATTGGTGAGGCGATCTTCTTCTTCCTACCAGTTGGCGTGTGTTGGTCGACAGTGAAAAAGTTCGGCGGTACTCCGATTCTGGGTATCACGCTTGGTGTAACATTGGTTTCGCCACAGTTGATGAACGCCTACCTGATTGGTAAGCAAGTACCCGAAGTGTGGGACTTTGGCTTATTCGCCATCGAGAAAGTGGGCTATCAGGCGCAAGTGATTCCAGCAATGCTTGCTGGTATGGCACTGGCGTTTATTGAAACCAACTTAAAACGCATCATTCCGTCTTACCTTTACCTAGTGGTCGTGCCGTTTGTCTCAATCATTGTGTCTGTGATTCTTGCGCACTCTATCATTGGTCCATTCGGTCGTATGTTGGGTGACGGCGTTGCTTTCGCAGCAAAAGCAGCCATGACGGGTGACTTCGCTATGATTGGCTCAACCATCTTCGGCTTCCTATACGCGCCATTGGTCATTACTGGTATTCACCACACTACCAACGCGGTAGACCTTCAACTGATGCAAGAGCTAGGCGGTACGCCAATTTGGCCTCTGATTGCACTTTCAAACATTGCTCAAGCGTCTGCGGTCGTCGGCATCATTATCATCAGTAAAAAACACGGCGAGCGTGATATCTCAGTGCCTGCGGCTATCTCTGCTTACCTTGGCGTGACTGAACCGGCGATGTACGGCATCAACTTGAAATACAAGTTCCCAATGCTGAGCGCGATGATCGGTAGTGCGTGTGCTGCTGCTATTTGTGGTAGTGCGGGCGTAATGGCGAACGGTATCGGTGTGGGCGGTTTGCCGGGCATCTTGTCTATCCAACCGCAGTTCTGGGGCATTTTTGCTTTGGCTATGTTAGTCGCAATGCTGGTACCTGCTGCATTAACGTTAATTCTTTATAAGCGTGCACAAGCCAAAGGTGAGCTTGAGCCTGCAAACGCGTAATTCTATTTGAGGCAGTGACTTGGCTGCCTCCTCCTATTTTTTCTTTTCAAATTTTAAGTTTCCGATTACTGGTAAGTGAGTGTTAGAAATGGCTATGACCAAGCATGATGAGAGCTGGTGGAAAACCGCAACCATCTATCAAATTTACCCAAAAAGCTTTTGTGACAGTGGCAGTAAAGGCACGGGCGACATCAAAGGGATCATTTCTAAGCTGGATTATCTTAAGCATCTTGGTGTGGATGCGATTTGGCTGACGCCGGTTTACCAATCGCCAATGATCGACAACGGTTATGACATCTCCGATTACTACTCGATCAATCCACAGTTCGGCACTATGGAAGATTTCGATACTTTGCTAGCAGAAGCGCATCAGTTGGGCATTCGTATCATCATGGACATTGTAGTGAACCACACGTCGACAGAACACAAGTGGTTCCAATCCGCACTGGGTGATAAAAACAGCCCATACCGTGATTACTACATCTGGAAAGATCCGGTAGATGGTGCTGAACCAAACAACTGGCAATCAAAGTTTGGTGGCAACGCTTGGGCGCTGGATGAAAAAACAGGCCAGTACTATTTGCACCTTTTTGCTAAAGAGCAAGCGGACTTAAACTGGGAAAACCCAGTAGTGCGTGAAGAAGTGAAAGAAGTCATCAGCTTCTGGGCAGAAAAAGGAGTGGATGGTTTCCGTCTCGACGTTATCAACCTGATTTCCAAGCAGCAAGATTTTCCAAGTGATGATATTGGTGATGGTCGCCGCTTCTACACCGACGGCCCACGCGTGCACGAATACCTTCAAGAGATTAGCGAATCTGTGTTTCAAAAATACGGCAGCGTGACGGTGGGTGAAATGTCTTCCACCACACTAGAGCACTGCCAGCAATATTCTTCGCTAGACGGCAAAGAGCTATCCATGGTGTTCAACTTCCATCATCTGAAAGTCGATTATCCAAATGGTGAAAAATGGACCAAAGCGCCGTTTGATTTCATTCAGTTAAAACAGATCTTCAATCATTGGCAAACGGGCTTAAATGGCAAAGGGTGGGGGGCGCTGTTCTGGTGTAACCACGACCAGCCACGCGTTGTGAGCCGATTAGGTAACGACGAGCAATACCGTGTTGAATCTGCCAAGATGCTTGCGGCATCAGTGCACATGATGCAAGGCACACCTTATGTTTACCAGGGGGAAGAGATCGGCATGACCAACCCGGGTTATACCGAAATCAGCCAATATCGTGATGTTGAAAGTACTAACATGTACGACATCATGGTCAACCGTGATGGTGTATCTCATGACGATATGATGGCGATCTTGGCACAGAAGTCGCGTGATAACTCACGTACACCAATGCAATGGAACAGTGCAAAACACGCGGGCTTTACTGAGGGCACGCCGTGGCTTGAAGTGGCGCAGAATTACTCTGAAATCAATGCTGAAGCTGCGGTTGCCGATTTGAACTCGGTGTTCTACTTTTACAAGCGTCTGATTGAACTGCGTAAACAGGTTCCAGTCATCACCGATGGCCGTTACGAGGACCTGCTGCCAGAGCACAAACGTATTTTCGCTTACGCTCGTCAGAACGATAAGCAAACGCTGCTGTGTATCAATAACTACTACGCAGAAGAGGAGGAATGCGTTCTGCCAGAACTTTTTGATATGAGTAAAGCGAAAAACTTGCTATCTAACTATCAAAACTCAGCGAGCGCAGTCGCGTCAAACCATCAAGTGTTACGACCTTACGAAACTCGTATTTTATTGATAGAAGAATAAACTCGGGTGTCATCACCCCTAAGATTGATGTTCGAGATGAAGGCTTTGGTGTGCTCCCCAAAGCCTTCTTTTATTGAGGTATCTCTAAAAATGCGAGCTTATTTTGTTTCAATCGCTGTTAGCTGCACTTTCTCTTCGTTGATTTGTACTTGTTGTACTTTTAGTAGTTCAATTTGTTCAATCAGACCTAAGCTCGGATTAAACCAACGTTCTGCCGAAGTAGCGAACTCCATTGAGTCCATGTCATCACAGTTCAGGTTGTAGATGTTCTCTTCCATCAGGTATGCCGCTTCAATTTTCTTGCCTGAGATCGAGAACGCTTTACGCACGCCAGTCTCTCGGATTTGCTGTTGCCAAACCACTTGGCAAGATGCTGTCATAGGAAGGTTTTGTACCCACTCATGATCTTCAAAACGGTCTAGAAGGTTGTGAACTGCGTAGCCTGTAAGAGTGGTTTGCAGAGACATAGTTTCTTCACCGATGTCAATATTCGGGCTTTTCTCTTTTACGTCGTCACCGTTTAGGCGGAAAATCGGACTGCTGTGCATAAGCATGGCAATAAACTGATGACCAATGAAATAAGCGTCAGTGATTTCATGGAGTGCACCATCTGATCCTGCAAAGTAAAGCGTATTGCTCTCTTCGTCGTCGTTGTACTGCTCGTCTGAATAGTAGAACTGTTCGGCGCCGTAGTTCATCAAGTCATTAACCAACTGGACCATTGCCTCGCTGTTTGGGATTTGTGCCAATGCTGCCAATATTTGCTCGCTATCCATCGCTTGGAAGCTCAGTTTCATGTCGCCCTCTGGTTGGCCATCCAAGCTAAACGAATAGCTCAATTGTGTGTTTGGTACAGGAGCGAAAATGGAGTTGTGAATCGAGACGTCGAAACTTTCTTGAGGCACTTTGTTTGGATTCGCACTGCCAGAAGACGAACCTCCGCCACAGCCGTAAAGAGCCAGAGTTGCTGCTGCGATAAGCGTCATTTTGTTTAGCATGGTTTACATTCCTGATTGATAAGGCCGCTTCATGTTGGGCCGTTGCTTGAATGCGAGCATGCTAAGTTCAGTGAGAGAAAAAGGGCAAAAAACAAAAGATAACAGGGGTTAATGAAAGCTTAATTTTATATTTAGGTCTTTGTTTTATTTGGAGTTATTTCGTTGGCCACATTAGTGCAATACTCGTTAATGAGCGCTTTCCATCGGCTTATGATTTCTTGATCGGTCACACTAACATGCAACGTTTTCCATGGTTGGAGGCAAGTCTCTTTTGATTCAGATTGAGAAAGACGCTCAAACAAGGTTTCGGAAGGTAAAACGCGCAGCAGCGCCACCAGTGATTCCATGTAGTTGAGACGGAACTGTTCAAGTTTGTTCTGCTTATAAGCAATGTGAGACACAAAGGTATAAATCAGTGCGTTTTGGATACGTGAGTCGCCATCTGGTGTCGTTAACAGGGCTTTTGCCCTGTCTAAGTTACCTAATTTGAAATGCAATAGACCTAACCAGAGGCTCAGCTCATCTGGCAAAACATCAAACGACGATTGTACTTGAGTTAAATATGCTTCCAGCTTTTGATGTTCGTGCTCGTATAAGGCGAGATGTCTTGCCGTTGTTATAGCCGCAAACTCATCAGATTGTCTGAGAGGTTGGCTAGAAAAGGCATTCTCGAATAACATTTTTTTGTGAATATTCGAAAGCTGCCACGAACTTGCCGAAGGTGCAGGCAGATTGAAGTATTGCGCGACATCCGAGTGCATTTGGAAAATATCCGATTGTAGGTCAGATAAACGCAGTGTGTACTCATTGCGAAACGCCAGCTTGCCCGTCGCAGGATAAATAAGGTTCATCTGCGCTTTCAAGATGCCTTGCTCTGCGCCGTCTTTTAACTCGATATTGAGCTCGTAGTCGCTGGTCTGCATGTTTCGTGCGCCAGGGAAATATGGCGTATGACCGATAGGATCAAGAAAGTAACTGGGAGCATCTTGGTTGGCGATGTCGGTGTATGGATATTCGACCTGTTGTTGCAGCAAGATGGCTTTGACCAGTATGCGGTATTTTCGCGCCTGAGAGCCGATTGAATCGACACGGTTGAGTAGTAGCTCGACTTTGGAAATCAGTAGTTGATGACGTGTTTGTTGTGTTGAGATTTCTTGGCGTTGCCATAACAAGCTTGCGAGTGTCATGCTACATACCGCAAGTATGGCACATAAGCTGTAAGCAAAAATCAGCTTGAAGTTCTTATTACTCGCCACCTGGGTTGAGATAACGCGCCGATGGTTTTTCGCTGGTGGCACTAAACGAATATTGGCAGGGTTAAGAAAGTAGCCTTTGCGGGGGTAAGTGACTAAAAGCTTAGCGGCATCGTATTCGGGTAAGTACTGCTGTAGCAGTGCACGTAAGGTGCTAATGCGGTTCGTGAGCACATTCTTAGAGATGAACTTGCTCTGCCAAATGGTTTCAATAATGGTGTCAGCAGAGAGTGGGTGGCCAACGCTTGTTAACAGCAGTTCTACTAATTCAATGGTGCGAGGTTCAAGATCAATCGCGATAGCATCTTGATGAAGGGTCTGTGTCTTCGGGTTATAGATCAGCTCTCCAATCGCAATACAACTGTGAGTCTGTTTAGCTTGTTGCAGAAAGTCGCGCATACCGTACCGATCTATTTGGAAATCGCGAAGTATTATATAGCGATTGGAGCGCGAAATCTTATAAATCGCGCTTCAATCATTATCAAAAATTTATGAACCGTAGGTCACGGAATAGCGGTGCGGTTTGTGGTTCATCGCTAACACGAGATTGAGTGCAAACGCCCCCAAAATTGAAAGGCCAATCACTTCTGGTGTGACAAAGAAGAATGAAGCAAACAGGATACATGCATCGATTGCCATTTGGCTTTTGCCAACTGAAATGCCAAATTTGTCTTGGATAAACAAACACAGCACGTTAAAGCCACCCAAGCTGGAGCGATGTCGGAATAGGATCAGCATACCGAGCCCCATTAAAAGCCCGCCTGCGACGGCGCAATAAACTTCATTTACCGATTCGAGCGAGATTAGCAAATAAAGATGATCGGCAAAGATAGAAACCAACGCGCCAGAAATGGCACTATTAATGGCGAAATGACGGCCGAAGCGTTTCCATGCTAGTAAGTAAAAAGGACTGTTTGCTAAAAAGTACAGCACACCAAAGGTAAAAGGTGTAAATTGGCTAATAAGCAGAGCCAATCCAGTCGTGCCTCCCGTTAGAAGGTTCGCGGATTGGAGAAAGAAAACGCCTTGAGCTACTAAAAAGGTACCCGTGAGAATCGCTATCCAGTCTTCTTTTAATGAGTGTTTTTCCATCAATGTTGCAGTCATTTGTGATAAATAAGGCGTGCATAGTAGTAAAAAGATGATCTTTTCGGTAGCTAGAGGGTAAAATTTACGGTAAACCTATGTAATTGCTGTTTTACAGGGTGTAAAGCACAAATTTGACAGGCAATAGATTGTCGTTATGCGATTGCAATGCTGGCATGATAAACATTGCTTGTCATCATGAAAAAACTGCATGAGAAAAATTGTAAATTTCTCTTTATGACCTAAATCAAATTATGTAGAATGCGCGCCATTAGGGTGACGAAAACGTTTGCGTCGGGTCATTCAACAGTTTTTTTGCAACTTTCAGTACTAATCTGAGTCAGGAGATACAGATGCTTAAGCGTGATATGAACATCGCAGATTACGATGCGGAACTGTTCGCAGCTATCCAGGAAGAAACTCTTCGCCAGGAAGAACACATTGAACTTATCGCTTCTGAAAACTACACAAGCCCACGTGTAATGGAAGCGCAAGGTTCTCAGCTAACGAACAAATACGCTGAAGGCTACCCAGGTAAGCGTTACTACGGCGGTTGTGAGTACGTAGATAAAGCTGAAGCACTAGCAATTGAGCGTGCATGCCAACTATTTGGTTGTGAGTACGCTAACGTACAGCCTCACTCAGGTTCTCAAGCAAACAGCGCAGTTTACATGGCGCTTCTTAACCCTGGCGATACAGTTTTAGGCATGAGCCTAGCGCACGGTGGTCACCTAACTCACGGTTCACCAGTAAACTTCTCGGGTAAGCACTACAACGTTATCCCTTACGGTATCGATGAAGCTGGTCAAATCAACTACGACGAGATGGAACAGCTAGCACTTGAACACAAACCTAAGATGATCATCGGTGGTTTCTCTGCTTACTCGCAAATCGTTGATTGGAAACGCATGCGTGAAATCGCTGACAAAGCAGGTGCTTACTTATTTGTTGATATGGCGCACGTAGCTGGTCTTATCGCCGCCGGTGAATACCCAACACCAGTACCGCATGCTCACGTGGTAACAACAACGACGCACAAAACACTAGCAGGTCCTCGCGGTGGTCTTATCTTGTCAAATGCTGGCGAAGATATGTACAAGAAATTGAACTCAGCAGTGTTCCCTGGTGGTCAAGGTGGCCCTCTAATGCACGTTATCGCTGGTAAAGCAGTAGCGTTCAAAGAAGCGATGGAGCCAGAGTTCAAAGCTTATCAAGCTCGCGTAGTGAAAAACGCAAAAGCAATGGTTGGTCAGTTCCAAGAGCGTGGCTACAAAATCGTATCTAACGGTACAGAAAACCACTTGTTCCTTGTTGACCTAATCGACAAAGATATCACTGGTAAAGACGCAGACGCGGCACTAGGTGCAGCAAACATCACTGTAAACAAGAACTCAGTACCAAATGACCCACGCAGCCCATTCGTAACGTCTGGTATTCGTGTAGGTACGCCAGCGATCACTCGCCGTGGCTTCACTGAAGAAGATGCAAAAGAGCTAGCAAACTGGATGTGTGACGTTCTAGATAACATCGGCAACGAAGAAGTTATCGAAGCGACAAAACAGAAAGTGCTAGAAATTTGTAAGCGTCTACCAGTTTACGCCTAACATTTTTTGAAAATAACTCAGGCGAACTCGTTCTATTTCTGCGATTCGGTTTGATTATTTGATTGATGAAAGGTCCTCATTTGAGGGCCTTTTTGTTTGTCTGGCGTTTGGAATGAGATATAGCGAGAGTGTGTGATAAGGGGATGGCTACCAACACTGTCCCTTTTCAATATACCCAAACCACGTCATTCCGACGAGCCGAGGCGAGATCAGGAATCTTGTTGAGGCACACTCTTTTACTCAGAGTTTCCCTAAAAATCCTCAGTATTCTGAAAACAGATTCTGAATCACGTTCGTACCTCGCTGTTCAGAATGACGGTGGTAGAGTGGCTTTTTATCATCATTTGCCAGATACAAAAAAGGTTGGCACTGAGCCAACCTTTCTTTTCAAAACAAGCGAGAGCTTATTTAATCTCGATACCTTGAGCTTGCATATCGGCATGGTAAGAAGAGCGAACAAATGGACCACACGCTGCATGCGTGAAGCCAAGTTCTAGTGCAACTTCTTTTAGCTCGTCAAACTCTGATGGTGGAACGTAACGTTCTACTGGCAAGTGGTGACGGCTTGGCGCTAGGTACTGGCCTAGAGTCAGCATCGTTACGCCGTGTGCGCGTAGATCTTTCAGTACTTCGATGATTTCTTCTTTGGTTTCACCAAGGCCCATCATCAAACCAGACTTGGTCGGTACATCGGGATGCTGCTCTTTGAACTTCTTAAGAAGCTCAAGTGACCATTTATAGTTCGCACCTGGGCGAGCTTTACGGTAAAGACGTGGCGCGGTTTCTAAGTTGTGGTTGAAGACATCTGGCGGATTGTCTTTCATTAGATCAAGCGCTACATCCATGCGACCACGGAAGTCAGGAACCAGTGTTTCAATCTTAATATGCGGGTTTAACGCACGGATCTCGCGGTTACAATCGGCAAAGTGTTGTGCACCGCCGTCACGCAGATCGTCACGGTCAACAGAAGTGATTACTACGTATTTCAGCTTCATATCGGCAATGGTTTTCGCCAGTTTTTGAGGCTCTTCTGCTTCCGGTGGTAATGGGCGGCCATGAGCAACGTCACAGAAAGGACAACGACGAGTACAAATAGCACCTAAGATCATGAAGGTAGCTGTACCGTGGTTAAAACATTCCGCTAGGTTCGGGCAAGATGCTTCTTCACATACGGAGTGAAGTTTATTCTTACGCATCGCCGCTTTGATGTCTTGAATTCGTTGGCTGTCGGCTGGTAGCTTGATCTTCATCCAATCAGGCTTACGTAGCACTTCTTTCTGCTCTGTAGGCATGTTCTTTACGGGAATCAATGCCATTTTATCGGCGTCACGATATTTAACGCCTTTTTCCATCTGGATTGGTTTGCTCATGCTTTATTACCTTGAGAAGGTGCTTCTGTGCTGAATTCTACTTGCTCATAATCGAGCAAAGTAACGAGTTCTTCTATTAATTGTTTTTCTACGGCTTCTACATTGTCTGGGCCGCCAAATTGGCTGACCTGAACCATTTCCATACCTTCATAACCACAAGGGTTAATACGCAGAAACGGTGTTAAATCCATATTTACGTTCAAGGCTAAACCATGAAACGAGCATCCTTTACGAATGCGTAAACCGAGAGAGCATATTTTTTTACCGTCAACGTAAACGCCTGGTGCGTCAGGTCGCGCGGCCGAATCGATATTGTATGCTTTTAGCGTGTTGATCACGAGGTTCTCGATAGTGGTAACGAGATCTCGTACACCTAATTTTTTGCGGCGTAGGTTGATCAAGAAATAGGCGACCAACTGACCAGGGCCATGATACGTAACCTGGCCTCCGCGATCACTTTGTACAACAGGAATATCGCCAGTGTTAATCAAGTGCTCAGCTTTACCTGCCTGTCCTTGCGTAAATACTGGGTTATGTTCTACCAACCAGACTTCATCACGGGTTTCTTCTGTGCGTTGGTCGGTGAACTCATGCATCGCCTTCCATACAGGCTCATAGTCTTGGCGGCCAAGTCGTTTTACAACAAGTTGGTGTTGCATGGGAATTCCTGTTGCTAATATATAAAGTTTTTGGATTATAAACCGGATAACCCTGATGCTCTACCGCTGCGTAACAGATTTTTAACTGAAAGCGATGTAAAGCCTCGTTATCTCTTTGATAAATAAAAAGAAAGCAGCCAAGGCTGCTTTCAAAAAAAATTTAATATATCAAAAAATTATAGAACCATGCGTACGATGTCAATTTCACCTAACTCTTTGTACAGTGTCTCAACCTGCTCGATAGAGGTTGCAGTAATGTTGATTGACACAGAGTGGTAGTTGCCCTTAGCACTTGGTTTAACGGTCGGGCTGTAGTCACCTGGAGCATGGCGCTGAATAACTTCAAGAACAAGCTCTGGAAGTTCAGGCTTTGCATGACCCATTACCTTGTAAGTAAATGAACAAGGGAACTCAAGCAGGTCTTTTAATTTTGCATCAGAGTTGATGGTTAGCATATCGATAACTCCAGTAGATATTCGTTGCGGTGCGAAATAGTACAGTCAAATTAGGGGGAACTCAAGACGAGGAGCTCAAACTTAAAAAGCCGCCCATTCAGGCGGCTTTGCGAATAAGTTTGCTACTCTAACGTTCTTTTTAGAAGAAGCTCTTGAATAACAATACGATGTAATCCCACATGCGGCTAAATAGACTACCTTGCTCTACGGTTTCTAGTGCCATTAGTGGGTACTCGGCAATATCTTCACCATCGATCTGATAGTATAGCTTACCAACTACATCACCTTTATTAATTGGGGCTTCTAGCTCTTTTTCAAGGACGAAGCTTGCTTTTAGGTTTTTCGCTTCACCACGCGGTAGTGTTACGTAAGTATCTTGGTCAAGACCCAGTGCTACGGTGTCTTTGTTACCCATCCACACTTTTTCTTCTACGAACGTTTCACCTGCTTTGTGCGGTGCCACTGTTTCGAAGAAGCGGAAGCCGTAGCTTAGCAGCTTTTTGCTTTCTGACTTACGAGCATTGGCATCTTTAGTACCCATAACGACCGCAACCAAGCGCATTTGACCTTCAGTTGCTGAACTTACTAGGCTGTAACCCGCATTACTTGTGTGACCCGTTTTGATGCCGTCAACGTTCATGCTCTTATCCCAAAGTAGACCGTTACGGTTGTATTGGGTGATGCCGTTGTAAGTAAATTTCTTCTCTGAGTACACTCGGTACTCATTTGGTACGTCACGGATAAGTGCTTTACCTAGCAGTGCCATGTCGTATGGTGTTGAGTACAATTCTGCGTTATCTAAGCCATGAACGTTGGCAAAGTGCGAGTTAGTCATACCCAATGTGTTGGCCCAAGCGTTCATTAGGTCAACAAATGCATCTTCTGAACCTGCAATATGTTCTGCCATCGCAACACAGGCATCGTTACCTGACTGGACGATGATACCTCGGTTCAGGTCACGTACTTTAACTGTTGTGCCTACTTCAATGAACATCTTTGATGAATCAGGGAAGTTTTTCGCCCACGCATTTTTACTGATGGTGACATCATCATCTTCTGAGATATTACCACGCGCTAGCTCTTGGCCGATTACATAGCTGGTCATCATCTTAGTCAGACTAGCTGGAGACAATTTTGTGTTCATCTCTTTCTCTGCCAGTACTTTACCTGAATGGTAATCCATCAGCACGTAGCCCTTCGCCGCGATTTGAGGGGCATCTGGAACAACGATAGGTGATGCAAGAGCAGATTGAGCGAAAGTTGCAGAAAGGGCAACCGAAGAAACGAGAATAGATTTCACAAACTTATTTTTATTCATGGTAATTCAAATTTTTGGGTTAACTGCAGACATCTTATCAGAATCCCTAGTTATGTAAGAGGGGGATCAAAGAGAAATTCATGACACGAGGTCATTTGGCAGTGTTGTGTTTTTTAATAAATGCAGACGAATAGCCGAGCAACTTTACTTTATCTAATGTGGCTTGCGTCAGGGAATAGTCAGTAAATGGCCCTAACAACAAGCGATAAGACTCTTTCGCACTCTCTAGGAAAGTTTCTGTATCCAATTTTTGACCAAGCTCGGTACCTAAAGTTCGCGCGCGTTCTTCATTTTTTGATGATGCCACTTGAATAACGTACCTAGGGTGCGCTTCTAATGACTTTTTGTCCGTGGGCTGATTGATACTGATCACTTCAATTTCCACGTTCGCGGTGCCTGTTTTTATGACATCTAACTTGTGCGCGGCGGCATAGCTTAAATCAATGATACGGCCATCGTGAAAAGGACCTCGGTCATTAACTCGTACTATGGTGGTTTTGCCGTTGTCAGTATTGGTAACTTTTACGTAACTTGGTAACGGTAGCGTTTTATGCGCTGCCGTCATTGAGTACATGTCATAGATTTCGCCATTAGAAGTCAAATGACCTTGGAATTTTTTCCCATACCAAGATGCGCGGCCTTTTTCTTTAAAGCCTTTCGCATTGCGAACTATTTTGTAGTCTTTGCCACGCAAGTGGTAATCTTTGTTCCCACCTAGGCTGTACGGTTCATATTTAGGATGCGCATCCTCGATGTGTTCGACTGAAAGCGGTGTATCCGGTGCAACATCAGATTCGAGTTCGTAACGGCCTTCTTGTTCTTTTTGGCTAGTTGATGAACAGCCTGCCAAAATAAGAGCAGAGAAAACCAAGGAATATAAAGCGCGTTTTTGCATGTCTAGGTCGCCTTAGAGAATGCTTTTCGGTGCGTATGAATCGACATCAGAATACCAAAACCAGCCATCAAGGTTACCATTGATGTGCCGCCATAACTGATGAGTGGCAACGGTACACCTACTACAGGTAGGATGCCACTTACCATGCCAATATTTACAAAAATATACACGAAGAAGCTGAGTACAATACTGCCTGCCATCATTCGTCCAAATGCGGTTTGCGCTTGGCTGGCGAGATATAAACCTCGTCCAATAATAAATAGATAGATGGCTAAAAGGCAAAGGAAGCCAATCATACCCCATTCTTCAGCAATTACTGCAAAGATAAAGTCAGTGTGTCGTTCTGGAAGAAATTCTAGTTGTGACTGCGTACCTTGCAACCAACCTTTGCCGGAAATACCACCGGAGCCAATCGCAATTTTACTCTGAATAATGTGGTAGCCCGCTCCTAGCGGATCAGATTCCGGGTTAAATAGAGTACGAACTCGCACTTTTTGATACTCTCGCATCAAGAAAAACCACAGAATTGGAATGAAACCACCTAATGCAATCGCAGCACCAGCGATGATTTTCCAGCTAATGCCGGCGAGGAAGATAACAAAAATACCGGAAGCGGCGATCAGGATCGAGGTACCTAAGTCAGGCTGCTTTGCAATGAGAATGGTTGGTAAGCAGACCATAATCAGTGCAACAATGAGTGTTTTTAGCGTTGGTGGAAGGGGCTGTCTACCGACATAGCGAGCCACCATTAATGGCACTGCGAGCTTCAATAGCTCTGACGGTTGAAAGCGCACAAAACCGAGGTTAAGCCAACGCTGCGCGCCTTTCGATGCTTCACCGAAAAACAGCACGCCGAAAAGCAGTATAACGCCACCAACGAACATCAAAGGTGCCAAGCTTTCGTAAGTTCGTGGAGAAAGCTGTGCAAGGACGAGCATCACAACGAGTGAAAGCACCATTCGCATGGCTTGGCGATCCATCATCAGTAAACTTTGGCCACTGGCGCTGTACATGATCACCAGGCCAAACCCCATCAGGGCCAGTATGCCAAGTAGGAGTGGTAAGTCGATATGGAAGCGTTCAAACAGGGCGCGATTTTTACCTGTAGAGGGATCCATCTTCATTACTGTTTTACCTCTTTCTTCGCATTGTTTTCAGGCTCAATTTCTTCTGGACCAAGAACGACTCGGTCAAAAATTTTCCTTACTACTGGGGCACCGTTACTAGAACCACCACCGGCATTTTCTAGTACTACAGTGACGACCACTTTAGGATCATCAAATGGTGCAAAGCCAGTAAATAACGCATGGTCACGTAAGTGCTCGGCGATCTCATCGGCGTTGTATTCTTCGTTTTCACCCAGACCGAAGACCTGTGCAGTACCTGATTTACCCGCTGTTTCATAATTCATTTTGTAGAATGAGCGGCGAGCTGTTCCGCGCGTGCCATGGTTTACCCGACGCATGCCTTCTTTCGCCATATCCCAGTACTTTTTAGGCACATTCTTGATTGGTGGGTAAGTCACGTATTCTGTCGCTTGCTGCTCTTCGAAGTCGTTACCATTTTCTATCGTCGCTTTGAGCAAGTGAGGTGCGATCACTTCTCCCTCGTTTACTAATACGGAGGTTGCTTTGGCGATTTGCATTGGTGTTGCTGTCCAATATCCTTGGCCGATACCCACAGGGATCGTATCACCTTTATACCACGGGGTTTTATGGCGAGACATTTTCCAGTCACGAGTCGGCATGTTTGCCTTACTTTCTTCGTAGATATCAATGCCAGTGTAATCACCAAAACCGAACATCATCATCCAATTCGAAATACGGTCAATACCCATGTCATAAGCGATTTGATAGTAGAAGGTATCAACAGACTCTTCGATCGACTTAATGATATCGACGCGCCCGTGCCCCCAACGCAACCAGTCACGAAACGGACGAGTGTTAGAGTTTGGTATGCGCCAATAACCAGGGTCATTTCGTGTGGTGTTAGGTGTGACGACACCTTCTTGCAGCGCGGCTACCGCCATAAATGGTTTGATGGTAGACGCAGGAGGGTAAATGCCAAGTGTAGTGCGGTTGACCAAAGGACGGTTTTTATCGTTCAAAAGGGCGCGATAGTCTTTACCTGAGATTCCGTGCACGAACGAGTTAGGATCATAGCTAGGGCTTGAAACCATAGCCAGTACGCCGTTGTCTCTAGGATCGATTACTACAGCACTGCCTCGGCGGCCGTCCAACAATTGGTGTACGTACAACTGCAAGTTGATATCAAGGTTTAAAACGATGTCTTTTCCGGGTACAGGTGGAACGTACTTTAAGGTACGAATTACTCGGCCGCGGCTGTTTACCTCGACTTCTTGATATCCGGCTGTACCGTGTAAGAGGTCTTCGTAGTATTTTTCAATACCCAGCTTACCAATGTCGCGAGTGGCTTGGTAGTTCGCGTCTTTTTCTTCTCGGATCAGGCGTTGCATGTCGCGATCATTAATTCGAGAAACATACCCAATCACGTGGGTTAAGACTTCGCTGAAAGGGTAGTAGCGCTTTAAGGTCGCACTTATTTCCACGCCCGGAAAGCGGTACTGATTGACGGAGAATACCGCTACTTGTTTTTCGTTCAGTTGGGTAAGCAGTGGGACCGATTTAAATCGACGAGTCCGTTTACGCTCGTGGTGGAAACGTTCAATCTGGTCTGGTGTAATTTCCAGAATAGTTTGTAATTCTTGGATGGTTGCATCAATGTCTTTAATTTTTTCTGGGGTCAGTTCTAAGTTAAAGACGGGACGGTTCTCTGCCAGTAAAACGCCATTTCGGTCATAAATTAGACCTCGGTTAGGCGCGATAGGCACTACTTTGATGCGGTTATCGTTCGAGCGGGTTTGATAGTCTTGAAACTGGTTCACCTGAATGTTGTACATGTTGGCAACCAGAGCTCCCATCAAGACAACAATGCCGATAAAAGCAACAATAGCGCGGCTGGCAAACAGACGCGCTTCGGCTTGATAATCTCGGATTTGACTGCGGCGTTTACGAATCATTAACGCTTGGCTCTAAAGTTAAACAACGATTATTCGCGATGATAAGGGTGGTTAGCGGTGATGCTCCACGCTCGGTACAAGCTTTCTGCCATTACGATACGCACTAGAGGGTGGGGTAGCGTTAAGGCAGACAATGACCAGCTTTGGTCTGCTGCAGCTTTGCATGCAGGAGCGAGTCCTTCGGGACCGCCGATTAATATTGATACATCACGGCCATCTAATTTCCAAGCTTCTAACTGCTCAGCGAGTTGAGGAGTGTCCCATTTTTTACCTGGGATATCTAACGTGACGATACGGTTGCCTTTTGGTACCGCAGCGAGCATCGCTTCCCCTTCTTTTTGCAGGATGCGAGCGATATCGGCATTTTTTCCGCGTTTGCCAGCAGAGATTTCAATCAACTCCAACGGCATATCATGCGGGAAACGGCGACGATATTCTTGAAAGCCTTCCTCAACCCATTTTGGCATTTTTGTACCAACAGCAATTAGTTGAATTTTCAAAAGATTAACCCCAGAGTTTTTCTAGCTGGTAGAGTTCGCGGTGCTCTTCTTGCATCACGTGAAGCATGGCGTCGCCCATATCAAGGACTACCCATTCACCTTCGTTTTCACCTTCCATTCCTAGTGGCTCAAGACCGGCTTTTTTCACCTCTGTTGCAACATGGTCAGCGATGGATGAAACGTGGCGTTTGGATGTACCAGTACAGATGATCATGTAATCTGTCACGCTTGATTTATCTTCCACATTTAGGACGATAATGTCTTCCGCTTTCATGTCGTCGGCTTTATCAGCTAAAAAGTCTTTCAGTTCTTCGCGAAGCACTCGGTTTTCCTCGGTTTGTCTCTTATCTCTACAGTGTTTTACATTCTTGCTTGCAAAACAGGTCGCGCACTATATCACGCTTTGATTTTTAAATTGCCAGCTTAATATCAGGAGAGCAGGTTTCTAAGCTCAACTGATGAATAGTTGGCCATACAGACTCGTCATACTGAGTTTTGGCTTTTATCTCGGCTTGAGCCAACAAGGAGAGCAATGCACAAATACGACTCGCTGATAAGCGGGTCAGTGCTGCGTTATAGAGTGGACGCTTGTTTTGCCAAACTCGATATTTCTCAAATACCTGGTTCATTCCCATTTGACTTAAGTCTTGATGCATATTTAAAAGTTGGCTCAACTCTTTTTGTACACTTCGAATCAAGATCACGGTCTCAACCCCTTCCGCCTCAAGTTGGCGAAGAATACGTTGTGCACGGTTTGCTTTACCTGCCAGTAAGGCGTCGATCCAGTTAAAGGTAGTGAAGTGATTATGGCGACTTAGGGCTTCCTCTAAACGTATGATGGTCAGCTCACCATCCGGGTAGAGTAGGGCCAATTTCTCTAAGCTTTGTGTCAATGCAAATAGGTTACCTTCATGCCATTGAGCCAACATTTGCAGTGATTGCTGATCGGGTTTTAGTCCCAACGTGCGGCAACGTGTCTGAATGAACCTAGGTAGGCGTTGAAGGTCTGGCGACAAGCAGCTTACCCAATCGCCTTTTGAGCTTAATGCTTTAAACCATTTCGCATTTTCTTGGGCTTTGGTCAGTTTGCTACCAACAATGACGAGCATGATGTCATCATGAAGCATATCACACAGTGTTTGCAGCTCTTTGCTGACGGCGGTTGTTACGCCACTTTCAGGAATTTCAAGCTCAATCAATTGACGGTTTGAAAACAGGCTCATCGCTTGGAAACAGTCGTAAACTTGGTTCCAGTCGATGCTAGCATCCACCGCAAAACGGTGTTTTTCCTCAAAACCTTGCTGAAACGCTGCCTTTTGGATTGCTTGGCGGCTTTCTTGAATCAGTAACGGCTCATTACCAAAGATTAAGTAAACCTGTTTAACTTGTTTAGTTAAATGATCCGTTAGCTTATCGGCATAAATTCGCATAGTGACTAAGAGTTTTTGTTCGCTGGCTCAGAGATTTGTCCTGCTTCATATTCGGCACGAATACGGCCCAACTGGCGCATCATCTGTTTTGCAGCTTGCAAGCGCATCTCGTCTTCAATTACGTCACGCTCAACAGATTTTGCAAGTGCGGTCAACGGGTTGTCTAGGTAGTTGCGGTTTACTGTTGTCGTAAAGTTTTTAGAACCATAGCCAGGAATTGTCACACGGTATTTTACTACGTATGTCAGCTCTTTTTCTGCTGCACGGCTATTTTGATAAAGCGATAGTGTACGCTCATCGATTGTCGCTTCCGTCAAATGAAGGTTGGGTACCGTCGATGATGGTTGAACAAGTTCAACTTTGTTCAGTTCGAGTTGAGAGCGAACATAGCGAGTTAATTCACTGTATTCATCGTAGCTGGAGAAAGACATAGTGTGCAGCTCTTCCGGTACGGAATACTCGCCGCGAAGGTGAAAACCACAGGCAGAAAGAAGCCCCGCTAATACCAATACCACTGGTAGTTTAATCAAAGAGAAAAAGCGCATTGATTGTATTCATCCTAAATTGAAGGGGTTATTTACCTTAAACCACTCATGTGAATGGTTTGAGGTAAATAAACAGGGTAGAAAACTACCCTGTTTAATGACTCTTGGTTAACAAATAAGTTCGCTAAACAGAGACAAATTGACAGCTGCGATTAGTTTGCAACGATGTTCAGCAGTTTACCTGGAACGTAAATAACTTTACGAATAGTCAGGCCATCAGTGAACTTAACCACGTTTTCGTCGTTTAGACCAAGCTGTTCGATATCGTCTTTAGAGATATCAGCTGGGACTGTTAGCTTCGCACGTAGCTTACCGTTAACTTGAACAACGATAGTTTTTTCGTCTTCAACTAGCGCTTTTTCGTCAAACGTCGGCCATGCCGCGTTATCAATGTCTGTTTCACCTAGTGCTGCCCATAGCTCGTATGAGATATGCGGAGTGATAGGGTAAAGCATGACAACAATAGCTTTCAGTGCTTCGTCAAGGATTGCACGATCTTGCGCAGATTCTTGAGGCGCTTTCGCTAGTTTGTTCATCAGCTCCATGATCGCTGCGATCGCGGTGTTGAATGTTTGACGACGAGCGATATCGTCCGTCACTTTCGCGATAGTCTTGTGAACGTCGCGGCGAAGTGCTTTTTGATCACCAGAAAGCGCTGAGGTATCTACTGCTTCTGCTGCACCTTTCGCTGTGTGCTCTTTCACTAGTTTCCAAACACGTTTTAGGAAGCGGTTCGCACCTTCTACGCCAGACTCTTGCCATTCAAGTGTCATGTCCGCTGGAGACGCGAACATCATGAATAGACGTACTGTGTCAGCGCCGTACTTGTCTACCATTTCTTGAGGGTCGATACCGTTGTTCTTAGACTTAGACATCTTGATCATGCCTGAGTGCGTTACATCACGACCTTCAGTGTCTTTAGCAGAAGTAATGCGGCCTTTACCATCACGTTCAACGGCTACGTCTGTTGGAGCTACCCACTCTTTGCCGCCTTTCTCGTTCTCGAAGTAGAACGCATCAGCCAGTACCATGCCTTGACACAGTAGTTGCTTGAACGGTTCGTCAGAAGTTACGTAACCCGCATCGCGCAGTAGTTTGTGGAAGAAGCGTGAGTACAGTAGGTGCATACAAGCGTGCTCGATACCACCGATGTATTGATCTACTGGTAGCCAGTAGTTTGCTTTTTCTGGGTCTAGGATGTCGTCCGCTTGTGGTGAACAGTAACGCGCGTAGTACCAAGAAGATTCCATGAACGTATCGAACGTATCTGTCTCACGTAGAGCAGGTTCGCCGTTAAAGGTTGTCTTCGCCCACTCTTTGTCTGCTTTGATTGGGCTAGTGACGCCGTCCATTACCACGTCTTCTGGAAGAATCACTGGTAGTTGGTCAGCAGGTACTGGGTGAACTTCACCGTCTTCAGTGGTTACCATTGGGATTGGCGCACCCCAATAACGTTGACGAGATACACCCCAGTCGCGTAGACGGAAGTTTACAGTCTTAGTGCCTTTGCCCTCTGCTTCTAGCTTCGCTGCAATTGCATCGAACGCCGCTTGGAATTCTAGGCCATCGAATTCACCTGAATCGAACAGTACACCTTTCTCTGTATATGCCGCTTCAGAGATGTCTAGCTCGCTGCCATCAGCAGGCTTGATAACTGGCACGATGTCTAGACCGTACTTCGTTGCGAACTCGTAGTCACGTTGGTCGTGCGCAGGTACAGCCATTACCGCGCCTGTACCGTAGTCCATCAGAACGAAGTTTGCTACGTATACTGGTACTTCGCGGCCGTTCAATGGATGAATAGCAGTAAGGCCAGTTGCCATACCTTTCTTCTCCATTGTCGCTAGCTCAGCTTCTGCAACCTTGTTGTTCTTACATTCGTCGATAAACGCTGCAAGCTCTGGATTGTTCTCTGCTGCAAGAGCTGCAAGAGGGTGGCCGGCTGCGATACCCACGTAAGTCACACCCATTAGCGTATCTGGACGTGTTGTGTAAACTTCTAGGTCTTGTTGACCCTTAACTTCAAACTTCAGTTCAACACCTTCAGAACGACCAATCCAGTTGCGCTGCATGGTTTTCACCATTTCAGGCCAACCTTCAAGCTTGTCTAAGTCGTCTAGTAGCTCTTGAGCGTACTCAGTGATTTTGATGAACCATTGAGGGATTTCTTTTTGCTCTACAGGCGTATCACAACGCCAGCAACAACCGTCTTCAACCTGCTCGTTTGCAAGAACAGTTTGGTCGTTAGGACACCAGTTAACAGAAGAAGTCTTTTTGTAAACTAAACCTTTCTCGTAAAGTTTAGTGAAGAACTCTTGTTCCCAGCGGTAGTACTCCGGTGTACATGTTGCGAATTCACGGTTCCAATCGTAACCAAAGCCTAGAAGCTTAAGTTGGTTCTTCATGTATTCGATGTTTTCGTAAGTCCAAGGTGCTGGCGCAGTTTTGTTTTTTACTGCTGCGTTTTCTGCAGGTAGACCGAATGCGTCCCAACCGATTGGTTGCATCACGTTTTTGCCTTGTAGGCGTTGGAAACGAGATACTACATCACCGATAGTGTAGTTGCGCACGTGACCCATGTGCAGTCGACCACTTGGGTATGGGAACATGGACAGACAGTAGAATTTTTCTTTATTTGGGTCTTCACTTACAACAAAGGTTTTGTTGTCATCCCAGTGCTTTTGAACTTTTTGTTCAATATCTTGTGGGTTGTATTGTTCTTGCATCGATGGTATCCGTTATCTTGGAATTTGTGAGTTCGGTTAGAACAGACTTAAATAGATCGTCATAGAATACCTAAAGCTAGGGATCACAACAATAGCCAATCTGTACCCATGCGCCCTTAAGTGACGCAGGTAGGAGAAAGATGGAGGTCAGTTATGCCTAAACGTAAAACAGGTTATGAGGAAATGCTCGAGGATGTGATTGAAACCTTGAAGCACAGTCCGGAAGAAGTTAACAAAGCGATTGAGACGTCGGGCAAAGTGGTGGATGCTGCTAATGACTTGACCAAAGATGAGTTGGCTTTAATCAAAGCGTACCTTAAAGCAGACTTAAAAGAGTTTTCAGAGAGTTACGAGGATAGCAAAAGCGGCCCGTTTTACTTAACGATTGCGGACTCGATATGGCAAGGGCTGTTAGAGATTACAGACCGAACTAAAGTTGAGTGGGTTGAGTTGTTCGATGACTTAGAGCATCAAGGGCTATATGAAGCAGGAGAGGTGATAGGCTTAGGCACTTTAGTCTGTGATGAGTGTGGTCACAAGACAACGTATAACCACCCAACTGTAATCATTCCGTGTATTAAATGTGGTCACAAAGGCTTTACTCGTCAGTCATTAAAGCCATAAATGGCGCGTAACGACAGTATAATGCTATGAATAAAAAAGAGGCTTAGTCGCCTCTTTTTTGTCTTTTCTACTTTCAAGCTGTTATCAGCTCTGTTTTCTTCTTAAGCCGAAAGCCAGAGCTAAACTTAACCCAACCCAAATATACAATGGCCAAGTACCAAGGACTCGATATGGCGTTTGTCCATTGGTTGGGGTGAGCTCTGCGCGCAGTACTGCAGTTTCAAACTGCGGTACTTGCTCAACGATTTTACCTTTGTGATCGGTTACCGCTGTTAATCCGTTGTTAGTCGAGCGGATGAGCGGTTTACCTAACTCTAAGGCACGCATACGGGCGATCTCCATATGCTGAAGAGGACCGATAGAGTGACCAAACCATGCATCGTTCGAAAGCGTTAGAATGAAGTCTGTTTCGTCAGTTACATTTTGACGCACTTGCTCATTAAAGATGATCTCATAGCAAAGCGCTGGTGCCATGTGCATGCCATTCGCAACGATGTTTGGCTGCACAAAAGTCCCACGGCTAAACGACGACATCGGTAGGTTAAAGAATGGCGCTAATGGGCGCAAAATATCTTCAAATGGTACAAACTCACCAAACGGTAGTAGGTGATGCTTATGGTAACGTTCGCTTAAATCGAAGCTGTAGTCACCGTATGGTGTGATGCCGAGGGACAGAATACTGTTGTAGAACTGTCGATCTTCAGCTTGGTTGACGACACCGGTGATGATTGCGCTGTTATTCATTTTTGCAGCGCTGTCGATATTGCTCAAAAATGAAGGCACTTCAATTTCAAAAGCGGGAATTGCTGCTTCTGGCCAAACGATAATATCAGCGTCCCAGTTTTCACGAGTTAAGTCAGCATATTTCATGATGGTTGGCCAGCGTTGACTTGGTAGCCACTTTAGGTTTTGGTCTACGTTACCTTGAATCAGCGCTAGCTTAGTCGTGTCTTCTGGTCGTGGTGTTACCCAATCGTAGTTGCGAATCCCAAAGCCAGTACTGAGTAGTACCGCAGGGATAATCACCATCAGCCACTGCTTATGAATCCATGCATAGGCTAACGCCCCTGCGCTGATAAGGATAAATAGAGTAAGCAGTTCTACGCCGCCAATTGGTGCAAAGCTTGCGAGTGGAGCATCTATCTGGCTATAGCCTAGCCATAACCAAGGGAAGCCAGTCATCACCCAACCACGTAACCAATCACTGATCAGCCATAAAGCAGGTGCAGCGAGAAGTGCTTTTGTGAGCGTAAATTGAGGAAACAGCTTGTTGTTGAGCCAAGCAAATAAGCCTGAATAAACAGCCAAGTAGGCAACAAGCAAGCCCATTAAAAATAAATTGGCAATGAGCGGCATACCGCCAAAACCGGAGATACTGACGTAAACCCAGCTAACGCCAGTTGCAAATTGACCTAACCCCCAAGCATAACCAACCCATAGTGCGCGTTTCGGAGTTTGGTTAGCAAGAAGAATCAGTAGAATTGCTGGGCTAAGAATGGCAATAGGCCACAGCTGGTAAGGAGCGAAAGCGAGTGTAGTAGAGGCGCCAACAAAAGCGGCCACTAAGGGCCGCTTAAGGCGATGAAAGAGTTCATTCATCATTGTAATTTTCTGAGATTCCCAATGGGTATCGCGTTACTCTTGAGTGGCTTCAACCAGGGTTTCTTCGTCTGGGATCGTCACTTGGAGTTGAATGACACGACGGTTATCGGCAGCGGTGACTTTGAAGTTGTAGCCTTCAATTTCAACCAGTTCACCACGAGAAGGTAAGTGACCAAAGGCAGTCATGACCATACCACCAACGGTATCAACTTCCTCATCGCTGAAGTTGGTTCCGAATGTCTCATTAAACTCTTCGATGGTTGTCAGCGCTCTGACAGCAAACGTATGCTTGCTCAGCTTACGAATGTCCGTCTCTTCACTTTCATCGAATTCATCTTCAATATCCCCGACGATTTCCTCAAGGATATCTTCAATGGTCACAAGACCAGAAACACCACCGAATTCATCGACAACAATGGCCATATGATAACGTTCTTCACGGAATTCTTTCAGCAGTCGATCAACGCGTTTACTTTCCGGTACCACAACCGCTGGTCGAATGACTTCTTCGATATCAAATGGATTACTGCCTGAGCCTAAGTATTTAAGTAAGTCCTTCGCTAGAAGTATGCCTTCCACATGGTCTTTATCTTCGCTGATCACAGGGTAGCGAGAGTGTTGAGCATCGGTAATCAAAGCAACCAAGGTATCAAGGTCGTGAGTACGCTCAACTGTAACCATTTGCGAACGCGGGATCATAATGTCACGCACACGCATTTCGGAGATTTCCATAACACCTTCGAGCATATCGCGAGTGTCATGGTCAATCAGGTCGTTAACTTCAGAGTCGCGGATAACATCCACAAGCTCTTGGCGATCTTTTGGTTCGCCCTGAAATAGTTGACCTAGACGTTCAAAGAAGGACTTTCTACTCGGACCTTCTGCCTTTTCTTTCTTATCTTCGTTAGAAGAGGGAGAATTATCTTCGTTCATTGTTTCTCAATTAAGTAACGCTATCAGAAGTGTGATAGCACACATAGAGAGGCGAACACGAGAGTCATTTAGGTGGTTCGCCTTTCCCTGTCGAGTGGCCAATAGCTACTCTTTTTCAGCAATGTAAGGATCTTCATAACCCATACCTTGCATGATTTCGGTTTCGAGGGACTCCATCTCTTCGGCTTCGTCATCCTCTATATGATCATAACCTAGCAGATGCAAGCTGCCATGTACAACCATATGCGCCCAATGTGCTAGCAGAGGCTTGCTCTGTTCAACCGCCTCTTTTTCAACAACTTGGCGGCAAATAATCAAATCACCAAGTAAATCTATTTCCATACCAGGAGGTGCTTCAAATGGAAACGACAACACATTAGTTGGTTTATCTTTGCCGCGATACTCATGGTTGAGCGTATGACTTTCTTGTTCATCAACAATACGAATGGTGACTTCGGCTTGTGGCTGGAAGAGAGGTATTGTCTTATCTAGCCACAATTGGAAATCTTGCTGCGAAGGCAGACCTTCTTCATTTTCGACTGCCAGTTGCAGATCAAGTTCAATCGCCATGGTTATTCCTTAGTTGAAGCAACTTGTGCATTCAGTTCGGCTTTTGCTGCTTCTAGTAACTTCGCATCGCGTTCTTCACGACGGCGTTTCTCGAACTCTTTACGCTCTTTCTGGTCTTGTGCTTCCCACTTCTCGTACGCGTTAACGATACGAGCAACCACAGGGTGACGTACAACGTCGTCGGCTAAGAAGAAGTTAAAGCTGATGTCGTCAACTTCGCTTAGTACTTCAATAGCATGACGAAGACCCGATTTCGCACCACGAGGTAAGTCAATCTGCGTGACATCACCAGTGATAACCGCGCGAGAGTTAAAACCAATACGCGTTAGGAACATCTTCATCTGCTCAACAGTGGTGTTCTGACTCTCATCAAGAATGATGAAGGCGTCGTTTAGAGTACGACCACGCATGTAAGCAAGAGGAGCAACCTCAATCACGTTACGTTCAATCAGCTTCTCTACGCGCTCAAAGCCCAGCATTTCAAATAGGGCGTCGTATAGCGGACGTAGGTATGGGTCGACTTTCTGGCTTAAATCACCAGGCAGGAAGCCCAATTTCTCACCAGCTTCAACCGCTGGACGAGTAAGTAGAATACGGCGGATCTCTTGGCGCTCTAGTGCGTCAACAGCTGCTGCTACAGCAAGGTAGGTTTTACCTGTACCAGCCGGGCCAATACCAAAAGAAATATCATGCGTGACCATGTTAACCAAGTACTGCGCTTGGTTTGGCGTACGTGGTTTGATCACACCTTTCTTGGTTTTGACGAAGACTTCTTTACCATGCTCGATGTTAGACTCAGTATTCTGCTCAAGAACACCAGACTCTTTGATCGCTAGATGGATTTGCTCAGGCTCAATATCTGGGATCTCACCTCGTACAGGTGCGGTATCAACATATAGAGTTTTCAGGATATCCAGCGCAGCTGATGCGGTATGAGGTTTACCGACAATCGTAAAGTGGTCACTACGGTGGTTAATTTCAACGCCTAGACGACGTTCTAAATGCTTGATGTTGTCATCGAATGGACCGCACAGGCTAGCTAGTCGGCGGTTGTCTGAAGGTTCTAGGTTAATTTCTAGAGTTACGATTTTATTGCTCAATGTTGCCTCTCATTTTTTGCCACTTAGTGAGAGCCTGATAACGACCAGGCCCTCTATGGCTATTTATACGAGCTTACGGCGTAAAAGTAGCTACACCCAGCTCATCTTCGCGACGTGTTTTCGCCATCATCTGCGTTGGGGAAATCACACTACGAAGATCCATGTCTTTTTCAGTACGTACTAGCTCACCACGCAGTGAGTTTGCAAATACGTCTACGATCTTCACATCAACGAACTGACCAATTAGGTCTGCACTACCTTCAAAGTTTACTACACGGTTGTTTTCTGTACGAGCGCGTAGTTCCATTAGGTTTTTCTTCGAAGGACCTTCCACTAGAACACGTTGTTCTGTGCCAAGCATTAAGCGAGAGTAACGCATCGCTTGAGCATTGATAGTTTGCTGTAGTTCGTAAAGGCGTTCTTTCTTCACTTGTTCTGACACATCACAAGGGTAATCCGCTGCTGGCGTACCTGGACGTGGAGAGAAAATAAAGCTGAAGCTCATGTCAAAGTCTACATCTTTGATTAGCTTCATGGTGTCTTGGAAGTCTTTGTCTGTCTCACCAGGGAAACCAACAATAAAGTCTGAACTGATTTGAATATCAGGACGAGCTTTACGCAGTTTACGGATGATCGATTTGTATTCGATAGCGGTGTGAGGGCGTTTCATCATCGTTAGGATACGGTCACTACCACTTTGCACAGGTAAGTGCAGGAAGCTCACAAGTTCTGGCGTATCTTCGTATACTGCGATGATGTCGTCTGTGAATTCTAACGGGTGGCTCGTCGTGAAACGAATACGGTCGATACCATCGATAGACGCAACCAAACGAAGCAGTTCTGCAAATGAACAGATCTCACCATCGTGCATAGGACCACGGTACGCGTTTACGTTTTGACCCAGAAGGTTTACTTCACGTACGCCTTGTTCAGCAAGTTGGGCGATTTCGAACAGTACGTCATCCATTGGACGGCTTACTTCTTCACCACGAGTGTACGGTACGACACAGTAAGTACAGTACTTAGAGCAGCCTTCCATAATAGAAACGAATGCTGTCGCACCTTCAGCGCGAGGTTCAGGTAGGCGGTCGAATTTTTCGATCTCTGGGAACGAAATGTCCATAACTGGTGCATCATCGGACTGAGATTGTTTGATCATCTCAGGTAGGCGGTGCAAAGTTTGTGGGCCAAAAATAACGTCAACGTATGGTGCACGTTCACGAATATGGTCACCTTCTTGCGTTGCTACACAACCACCTACACCGATAACTACGCCAGGTTTTTTATCTTTTAGTGTTTTCCAGCGGCCTAACTGGTGGAAAACTTTCTCTTGCGCTTTTTCACGGATCGAACAGGTGTTAAGTAGAAGTACGTCTGCTTCCTCTGGCTCTTCCGTCAGCTCGTAGCCGTTTGCAGCATTAAGCAGGTCGGCCATTTTTGATGAATCGTATTCGTTCATCTGGCAGCCCCAGGTTTTAATTAGCAGTTTCTTACTCATCTCACTTTCGCTCGTTCAGTTGTACTTAAATCGGAGAGCTATTGCTCAAATTATAGCCGCCATCACGGCGGTAAGCGGCGTATTGTACTGCTTTAAAAAGCACCTGACTAGTGATCTAGCTAATTCTCTGCAAAGCCTGATGAAATCTAGTTTTTCGCCCTATGCAGAACAAGGTTTTTTGTTAAACAATTTTGTAAAAATAGCCATGGAAAGTACAATAAAAAACGCCAATTAATCAGCACGATGAAGAGTGAAAAATGAACAAGTATGACATCGCCGTGATCGGTGGCGGTATGGTTGGGGCAGCCGTCGCTGTTGGATTTGCCAAGCAGGGCAGAAGCGTTGTCTTGGTCGAAGGTACAAAACCTAAAGTTTTTGATGCCGCTCAGGCGATGGATATTCGTGTATCTGCAATCTCGCACCAGTCGGTGGAGTTACTTGATTCACTCGGAGCATGGTCAGAGATCAAGAGCATGCGAGTTTGTCCTTATCGGCGCTTAGAAACTTGGGAGCACCCAGAGTGCCGTACTCGTTTTCACTCTGATGAATTGTCATTGGATCAGCTAGGTTACATCGTTGAAAATCGCCTAATCCAATTAGGTCTTTGGCAAGTCTTCTCTCAGTATGAAAATCTAACCGTGATGTGTCCTGAGCGATTAAAAGCCATTGAGTTTGCAGATGTAAACCTTGTGACACTAGAAAGTGGGGAGCAGTTTGAAGCTAACTGGGTGATTGGTGCTGATGGTGCAAACTCTAAAGTTCGTCAATTGTCTGGAATTGGTGTAACTGCGTGGGATTACCGACAACACTGCATGTTGATTAACGTGAAAACAGAATTGCCTCAGCAAGATATTACTTGGCAACAATTTACACCTTCAGGCCCACGTTCATTTTTACCTCTGTGCTCTTTGAGTAACGACGATGGTCAAGTAGTAGGCCTAGGTTCTTTGGTTTGGTATGACTCGCCTAAACGTATTAAACAACTGTGTGCGATGGGTAAACCTCAACTAAGGGAAGAAATCTTACGTCATTTCCCTGCTGAATTAGGCGATATTGAAGTTTTACAGTTTGGCTCATTCCCACTCACTCGTCGTCATGCGCAAAGCTACTCAAGCAAAAATTGCGTGTTAGTGGGTGACTCTGCTCATACGATCAATCCGCTTGCAGGGCAAGGGGTAAACTTAGGCTTCAAAGATGTAGACGTTCTCCTTTCGGTAACAGAACACCAAGAAAAGCTGGAAGATACCTTACTCGCGAAATACGAACGCGCACGTCGACCTGACAACTTACTCATGCAGACGGGCATGGACTTTTTCTATAAAGGTTTTAGCAACGATCTTGGGCCATTGAAGTTCGTACGTAATGCTGCATTGAAGCTTGCTGAAAACTCAGGGCCAATTAAGGCTCAAGTACTGAAATACGCGTTAGGTATGTAGTAAGCTACTCAAATCACAGATAGAAAAAAAGCGAGCCATGAGCTCGCTTTTTTAATTCGGCAAATCTAATGATTTCCCGAGTCCAGAACCAAAAAAAAGAAAAAACCCAGCAAAGTCATGCTGGGTTTTCCGATAATGGTGCGGAAGGAGAGACTTGAACTCTCACACCTTGCGGCGCCAGAACCTAAATCTGGTGCGTCTACCAATTC
>NZ_JAWOTS010000017.1:43937-94606 GCF_033338975.1 Vibrio sp. Vb0349
GAGACTTGAACTCTCACACCTTGCGGCGCCAGAACCTAAATCTGGTGCGTCTACCAATTCCGCCACTTCCGCAACTTATTCTGTAGTTATCAAGGTAATTGGTAAAAACCTAAATAACGTTGTTTATGGTGGCTACGACGGGATTCGAACCTGTGACCCCATCATTATGAGTGATGTGCTCTAACCAGCTGAGCTACGTAGCCAAAACCATATTTTTTGTTCTCAACGCTTTGTTGCCTTGTCGTTGGGAACGGCGCGCATTATGCGAAGTTGAGTGAGATCCGTCAACAGTTTTTTTTAATAAATTTCGGAAAAAACCTCGTTCGCTTCCTTTTTAAACAAAGAGGCGTGTTTATGATCTAAAACTGGAAATAAATTAGCTTGCAGTTGCGTAATTTATTTTTGTTCATTTACTTAAGGTATTAAAAAAGCCAGCTTAACAGCTGGCTTTTAGTGTAAATGAAGTGTTTAGAATTCATTCATTTAATTAAACATTGAAGCGGAAGTGTACAACATCGCCATCTTTTACGATGTAGTCTTTACCTTCTAGACGCCATTTACCTGCGTCTTTTGCGCCATTTTCACCATTGAATTGGATGAAATCGTCGTAACCGACTACTTCTGCACGAATAAAGCCTTTCTCGAAGTCAGTGTGGATCTTACCTGCCGCCTGAGGCGCAGTTGCACCAACAGGGATTGTCCAAGCACGTACTTCTTTAACACCTGCTGTGAAGTAGGTGTGTAGAGTCAGTAGTTCGTAACCAGAGCGAATTACACGGTTCAGGCCCGGCTCTTCGATCCCCATATCTGCTAGGAATTCTTCGCGATCTTCATCTTCTAGTTCAGATAGTTCAGATTCGATAGCTGCACATACAGGTACAACGACATTGTTTTCTTTTTCTGCGAACTCACGAACCGCATCTAGATATGGGTTATTTTCGAAGCCATCTTCGTTTACGTTTGCAATGTACATAGTTGGCTTCAGTGTTAGGAAGTTTAGGTAGCCGATTGCTGCTAACTCTTCTTTAGATAGCTCAACTGTGCGTGCCATGCCGCCTTCAGTTAGTACTGGTAACAGTTTTTCTAGTACGGTTAGTTCAAATTTTGCGTCTTTATCGCCGCCTTTTGCCTTCTTCGCGTTACGTTGAATCGCTCGCTCACAAGAATCAAGGTCAGCCATTGCAAGTTCAAGGTTGATCACTTCGATATCTTCGATAGGTGAAACTTTACCTGAAACGTGAACAATGTTTTCGTTTTCAAAACAGCGTACAACGTGGCCAATCGCGTCTGTTTCACGGATGTTAGCTAGGAATTTGTTACCTAAACCTTCACCACGTGATGCACCAGCAACAAGACCAGCGATGTCCACGAACTCCATCGTCGTTGGAAGAACTCTCTGTGGGTTAACGATCTTAGCTAGTGCGTCTAGACGTAGATCTGGCACAGGAACCACACCAGTGTTTGGTTCAATGGTACAGAACGGGAAGTTTGCTGCTTCGATACCCGCTTTAGTTAGTGCGTTGAACAGAGTTGATTTACCTACGTTAGGTAGACCAACGATGCCACATTTAAAACCCATGATAGTAACCTTATTCAGCTTTGAACGTGTGGAGGCGATTTTGTGCTTTAGATAGGCCATCCTTAATCAGGATATCTAGACAACGAACAGCCTCATCAGCTGCTGCATCTAAAAGCTCTTGCTCTTTAGCTGGCGCTTTACCTAATACAAAACCCGCCACTTTATCTTTGTGTCCCGGATGACCAATGCCAATACGAAGACGATAAAAATCTTTGTTATTGCCCAGTTTGCTAATGGTGTCACGCAGACCGTTGTGTCCACCGTGACCCCCACCTTTTTTAAACTTAGCGACACCTGGCGGTAAGTCTAGCTCGTCATGAGCAACCATGATCTCTTCAGGTTTAATTTGATAAAATTTCGCAAGCGCTGCGATCGATTTACCTGATAGATTCATGAAGGTGGTTGGGATAAGCAAACGGAGATCCTGGCCATTGACCATAATGCGTCCTGTTAGACCAAAAAACTTTGGTTCGTTCTTCAGTGTAACGTTGTGAACGCGTGCTAATTCTTCTACAACCCAAGCGCCCGCATTGTGACGAGTTCTGGCGTATTCTGGTCCTGGATTAGCAAGACCAACAAGAAGTTTGATTTGTTGACTCAAGGTTAGGATCTCTCTGGAATCTCAAAAAGCGCAGTATGATAGCACAGAAAACTCGCGGTGGGCGACCAAGGGATTTTCTAGTTATCAGTACAAATAAAAAAACACCCCAAAGAGGGGTGCTTTTGAAATCAGTGTAACTGAAATGTTCGTATTAGTTGAACATTGCAGAGATTGACTCTTCGTTGCTGATACGACGAATCGCTTCAGCTAGCATGCGAGATAGGCTTAGTGTTGTCACTTTACCTGTTGCAGCTATCTCTTTAGACAGAGAGATAGAGTCAGTCACGATAACTTGGTCAAGAACTGAGTTCTTGATGTTATCCGCAGCGTTGCCTGAGAATACTGCGTGAGTAGCGTAAGCGAATACACGCTTAGCACCGCGCTCTTTTAGTGCTTCAGCTGCTTTACATAGTGTGCCACCTGTGTCGATCATGTCATCAACGATCACACAGTCACGACCTTCAACATCACCGATTAGGTTCATTACTTCAGAAACGTTTGCACGTGGACGACGCTTATCTACGATTGCGATGTCGATGTCGCCTAGTGCTTTTGCTGTTGCACGAGCACGAACAACGCCACCTAGGTCAGGAGATACCACTACAGGGTTATCTAGACCGCGAGCCTGCATATCTTCAAGTAGCACTGGCGTGCCGAAGATGTTGTCTACAGGTACATCGAAGAAGCCTTGAATTTGCTCTGCGTGTAGGTCGATAGTTAGAACGCGGTCAACACCAACGTTAGATAGGAAATCAGCAACAACTTTTGCAGTAATTGGCACACGCGCAGAACGTACACGACGGTCTTGGCGAGCGTAGCCGAAGTAAGGGATAACTGCAGTGATACGGCCTGCTGAAGCACGGCGCATTGCATCAATCATAACAACCAATTCCATTAGGTTGTCGTTAGTCGGTGCACAAGTGGATTGAATGATGAAAACATCGCTACCACGAACATTCTCATTGATTTGAACTGCAACTTCGCCATCAGAAAAGCGAGAAACAGATGCATCACCAAGAGAGATGTAAAGACGATCAGCAATACGTTGGGCTAGTTCAGGTGTTGCGTTACCAGCAAATAGCTTCATATCAGGCACGGTGGAAACCTCGGGTTTGCGTCCAGTTTAAATAGGTCGGTGTGAGGCTGATTGGTATTCAGCCAAAGTCTCTTTTAATGGCGAAATATTGCGCCCTTGAGCGACAAATGCCGAGACTTTATCAGAGAGTTGTGCAAGGATAGTTTCTGCTTCAGATTTGCTCGAAAATTCAGCAAAAACGCAAGATCCTGTCCCCGTCAATCTTGACGGCGCGTATTGTAGCAGCCAAGAAAGTTGCTTATCAACCTCTGGGTAGAGCATTCGTACAATTTTTTCGCAATCGTTTACGCTTGGCGTATTTAAAAGTGTTTCTAGATCTCGTTTTGGGGTGTTTCGCGTTAGATCTGGATGACAAAAAACGTCGACGGTTGCGATAGATACATTCGGTCTGACGACTAAATACCACTTTTCTTCGGGATAAGCAGGAGAGAGTTTTTCACCAACACCTTCAGCAAAAGCTGCAAATCCGCGCACAAATACGGGCACGTCTGCGCCTAGTTTTAAACCTATTTCAGCCAGTTCGTCGTCAGTTAGATTCAGCTGCCATAAGTAATTCAGTGCCACTAATGCTGTAGCTGCATTCGATGAGCCCCCACCAATGCCTCCACCCATAGGCAGCACTTTCTGTAGCTCAATATGCGCGCCAAAAGGGCTGTTTGAGTAAGCTTGAAGCGCGGTTGCTGCTTTCCAAATTAAATTGTCTTGAAGAGGCACACCTTCTATCTCTGGAGAAATCGTAATATCACCAGAATGGTTCGCTTGAATGGTGAGCTCATCGCCGTGATCGACGAATTGGAATAAGGTTTGTAACTCGTGGTAGCCATTCTCTGTACGGCCGTTGATATATAGAAAGAGATTCAATTTCGCTGGTGATGGCCAGCGTGTTGAAAGTTCAATCATTGGGTGATGTTCCATTTTGTGATCACTAGATTTATTTTGACATCAGCTGTGGTGAGTTTCAGCTTATTTGGCAGAGGGAGAGACTGTTCATGCCATTGAACGTCGCCATATCTTTGATATGCAATACTCCAATCATTTAAACCAATTTGTTTGTTTAACGCTTGCAGTGTATTGGTTGGAGACAGTTGGAATTTGTCGGCATCGGTCGGTAGACCTAATAGCCAGTCAGGCATGTGATCGACGGGCATCATCAACCCTGTAAGACGGTAAATCAGCTGGTTAGCACTGCGAGAAGAAAGGACCTGATCGTCGTAAGTTTCTACTGTGGCGCCTTGTGGGGTGATGGTGAGCTTTAATGCCGTTTGTCCGAGTATCGTTGTTAAACGCAACTGGCTTAGTGCTGAAGAATGTTTCCAGTAGAAGTTTAAATTTTGTCTTTGGTCTGGGCCAATATAACCAAGTTTCCCCGTTGCTTGAAAATCTTGGATGGTTTCGAGTCGCTGCTCATGAGCTTGCCATTCAACGCTGGTAACACTTTCAGGAACGGACGAACAACCAGCGAGCAGTAAGCTCGACAAGAAAAAAAGAATAAAGGAGCGTAACGTCATGTTTGATGGCTTATTAATCAGTTTCATCGGGAATCGCTCACAACTATAGCATTGAAAAGTCGCACTTAGGAAAACAAATCCGGCTTACCCTTTCAATAAATGCGTGCTTACAGTAAAATTCTGGACCTATTTTATAACCTATCCCAGAGATACCACGTTAGATGTCCTTGCTTGCTATTGGAATTAATCACAATACAGCGTCTGTCGACTTGCGAGAGAAGGTGGCGTTTGGTCCGGATAAACTCGGCCCTGCACTCGAGCAACTTAGAGAGCACGAAGCGGTTAACGGCAGTGTGATTGTTTCAACCTGTAACCGAACTGAGTTGTACTGCGATGTTAAGCAAGGAGCGCGAAACAAGTTGATCGATTGGCTTGCTCAATTTCATCAAGTGAGCCGCGAAGATTTAATGCCGAGTTTGTATGTTCATGAAGAACAAGCTGCAATAAAGCATTTGATGCGCGTATCGTGCGGTCTTGACTCTCTGGTGTTGGGTGAGCCTCAAATTTTGGGGCAGGTAAAGCAAGCATTTTCTGACTCGCGAGATCATCAAGCCGTCGATGCCTCGATTGATAAACTGTTTCAAAAGACGTTCTCAGTCGCCAAACGGGTGAGAACAGAGACAGATATTGGTGGTAATGCCGTGTCCGTGGCTTATGCGGCATGTACACTGGCAAAACATATTTTTGAGTCGTTATCAGATTCAACCGTGCTTTTAGTTGGTGCGGGCGAGACGATTGAATTGGTCGCGAAGCATTTAGCGTCCAACGGTTGCACAAAAATGATTGTCGCGAACCGCACTAAAGAGCGCGCGCAAGGCTTAGCGGACCAATTTGGCGCAGAAGTGATCAGTTTGAACGAAATTCCTGAACATTTGGCGAAAGCGGATATTGTGATTAGCTCAACGGCGAGCCCATTGCCTATTATTGGCAAAGGTATGGTCGAAACGGCTCTAAAGCAGCGCCGACATCAACCTATCTTGTTGGTCGATATTGCGGTGCCGCGAGATGTAGAGTCGGAAGTCGGTGAACTGAACGACGCATATCTGTATTCTGTTGATGACTTGCAATCTATCATCGACAGCAACATTGAGCAGCGTAAAGTCGAAGCGATTCAAGCTGAAGCGATTGTTAGTGAAGAAAGCGCTGCATTTATGACATGGTTGCGTTCACTGCAAGCCGTCGATAGTATTCGCGACTATCGCAAATCAGCCAACGAAATTCGTGAAGAGTTACTGAGCAAAAGTTTGCAATCTTTAGCGGCAGGCGCAGATCCGGAGAAAGTGCTGCGCGAGCTGAGTAATAAACTCACCAACAAACTGATTCACGCTCCAACTCGCGCATTGCAAAGTGCAGCTGAGCAAGGCGAACCAGCAAAATTAACGATTATCCGCCAAACACTTGGCTTGGATGATCTATAACTCACGCTTTTTATTAAGAAAACGACACTATGAAAGCCTCTATTCTGACTAAGCTAGAAACGCTAGTAGAACGTTACGAAGAAGTTCAACATCTTCTTGGTGATCCTGATGTAATTGGAAATCAGGACAAATTCCGTGCTCTATCAAGAGAGTACTCTCAGCTAGAAGAAGTAACCAAGTGCTTCCAAGCTTATCAACAAGCACAAGAAGATCTTGTCGCCGCTGAAGAGATGGCAAACGAAGACGACGAAGAAATGCGTGAAATGGCGCAAGAAGAAATCAAAGAAGCGAAAGCGACGATTGAGCGTCTTACTGATGAGTTACAGATTCTTCTTCTGCCAAAAGATCCGAACGATGATCGTAACTGTTTCCTAGAAATTCGTGCAGGTGCGGGTGGCGACGAAGCGGGCATTTTCGCGGGTGATCTATTCCGTATGTACAGCAAGTACGCAGAAAAGCGTGGCTGGCGCATCGAAGTCATGTCTTCTAACGAGGCAGAGCACGGTGGTTACAAAGAGATGATCGCGAAAGTAAGCGGCGACGGTGCATACGGCGTGTTGAAATTTGAGTCAGGCGGTCACCGTGTACAGCGTGTTCCTGCAACTGAATCTCAAGGCCGTGTGCATACTTCTGCTTGTACAGTAGCAGTAATGGCGGAAATCCCTGAAGCGGATCTGCCAGAAATCAAAGCAGCAGACCTGAAAATCGATACGTTCCGTGCATCTGGCGCGGGTGGTCAGCACGTTAACACCACGGATTCTGCAATCCGTATTACCCACTTACCAACGGGTACGGTAGTAGAGTGTCAGGATGAGCGTTCACAGCACAAGAACAAAGCGAAAGCAATGGCGGTTCTTGCTGCTCGTATCGTTCAAGCGGAAGAAGAGCGTCGTGCCGCAGAAGTGTCTGATACACGTCGTAACCTTCTAGGTTCTGGTGACCGTAGTGACCGTATTCGTACATACAACTACCCACAAGGTCGTGTGTCTGATCACCGTATCAACCTAACCATCTATCGTTTGAACGAAGTGATGGAAGGTGACCTGCAGAGCTTGATTGATCCTGTGATTCAAGAGCACCAAGCAGACCAACTTGCGGCGCTTGCAGAGAACGGCTAATCGATGAGCCAAGTTCAATCGATTGAGCAAGCACTGAAAAGTGCGACGGCGAAACTGGCAGAAGGCGGCAAAGAGTCGCCTTCTCTCGATGCAGCTGTACTCCTTTGCCATGTCCTTGGCAAACCACGAACTTACCTGCTGACCTGGCCAGAAAAAGCGTTAGAAGCAGAGCAAAAATCTCAGTTTGACGCTCTACTTGAACGACGTTTAACTGGTGAACCCGTCGCTTATATTATTGGTGAGCGAGAGTTTTGGTCTTTACCGTTCAAAGTTTCTCCCTCTACCTTGATCCCAAGACCGGATACAGAACGTTTGGTCGAGGTTGCACTCGATAAGACCTATGAGCAAACAGGACCTATTTTAGATCTTGGAACGGGGACGGGGGCAATTGCTATCGCACTCGCATCTGAAATGCCAAAACGTCAAGTGATGGGCGTAGACCTTAAGCAAGAAGCGAAAGCACTTGCAGAGTACAATGCTGAGCAGCTAAACATCAAAAATGTGACCTTTGCTCAAGGCAGTTGGTTTGAGCCTATTACAGAAGGTACGAAGTTTGCTTTAATTGTCTCCAACCCGCCATATATTGATGAAAAAGATCCACATTTATCCCAAGGTGATGTGCGCTTTGAGCCAAAATCTGCATTAGTTGCTAAAGAGAATGGCTTAGCTGATATTCGTCATATCTCGGATCTTGCTCGTCAGTATCTTGAAGTGGGCGGTTGGCTGGCATTTGAACATGGTTATGATCAAGGTGAGGCGGTGCGTGAGATAATGCGTGGCTTAGGTTACCAACAGGTCGCTACGGAAAAAGATTATGGCGGTAACGATCGAGTAACGCTTGGTTGTCTGGCCAGTTAATCATGGAAGTCAGCAAACACTAACTAAAAAGAGAAGAAAAATGTACGTAGCTCTAAAACACATACACTTAGTGACGATCGCTCTCAGCGCGACGCTACTATCGATCCGATTCGTGTTAATGATGATGAACTCACCGAAGCGAAATAATCGTTTTTTGAAAGTGTTTCCCCACATCGTTGATACTGCATTGCTAGTGTCAGGTATCGCGCTTATTTTCATTACGGGTTTCATCCCGTTTACCGATGCCGCACCGTGGTTAACAAACAAAATCACCTGCGTACTGGCGTACATTGCGCTTGGATTCTTCTCATTGAAACTTGCGAAAAACAACCTACTGAAGATATTTGGCTTTTTCGGCGCATTAGGTTGGTTGGTCATGGCTGCAAACATTGCTGTGTCTAAGAGCCCTACGTTATTTGGATAGACGTCATGTTAGAGTTTTTTGACGAAGATTTTGACAATATACCGTTGGTGGAAGGTGCGCTTGAGCTAAACAAAGCGATTAACCCAGAAACCAAAGTACATTGGGCGAAACAAGAGTTAGAGCGTCTTTACAAAGATGCAGAAGCCACGCTTGTTCATGAAATCGATGAAGAGCAACGATTTGATGCATTCCTACGACTGTTTTTCCACGAGTGGGGATTCAAAGGCGACGAGCAGGAATACTTTATTTCGGACAACAGCTTCATCGATAAAGTGTTGGAGCGCAGAAAAGGTATTCCTGTGAGCTTAGGTTCGATTTTGTTATACCTAGGCAAAAAGCTGGGGTTCCCGTTGAAGGGAGTTACTTTCCCTACTCAGTTCCTGTTAAAAGTCGACTGGATGCATAAGAAGCCAGACTACATCAACCCATTTAATGGTGAGTATGTAGGTGAAAGGATTCTTCAAGCTTGGCTTATTGGCCAAGAAGGACCGCTAGCTCAGCTAAAGCCTGAACATTTTGAGGAAGCTGACAACCCAACAATTATTGGTCGCTGGTTGGCGTTGATTAAAAGTGCGATGTTGCGTGAAGAGCATTATACGCTGGCATTACGTTGTACAAATCTTGCTCTAACATTTGTGCCAGATGACCCATACGAAATTCGTGACCGTGGTTTTATTTTCCAACAGCTAGAGTGCCCTCAAGTAGCGGTATCAGATTTTCAGTACTTTATTGACCAATGCCCTGACGATCCGGCTTCCGAGCTACTAAAATCACAAGTTAATGTGATGAGTGAAACGCACGTCACACTTCACTAATTTTATCGATGTGCCGAACTGTGGCGTATCGTGGACAGAAAAAGAGAATCAAAATGGAACAGAAAATCGTTAATATCGGCGACATTCAGGTTGCTAACGACAAGCCATTCACCCTATTTGCAGGTATGAACGTTCTTGAGTCTCGTGATCTTGCGATGCAGATCTGTGAGCACTACGTAAAAGTAACGGAAAAACTTGGTATTCCTTACGTATTTAAGGCGTCGTTTGACAAAGCAAACCGCAGTTCTGTTCATTCATACCGTGGTCCAGGTCTGGAAGAAGGTATGAAAATCTTTCAGGAGCTGAAAGACACTTTTGGTGTAAAGATCATCACGGACGTTCACACTGAAGCACAAGCTCAACCTGTCGCTGACGTGGTAGACGTTATTCAGCTTCCTGCATTCCTAGCTCGTCAAACTGACCTTGTTGAAGCTATGGCTAAAACAGGTGCGGTTATCAACGTGAAGAAACCTCAATTTATGAGCCCTGGTCAAGTGGGTAACATCGTTGAGAAGTTCGCAGAATGCGGTAACGACAAGATCATCCTATGTGAGCGCGGTTCTTGCCACGGTTACGATAACCTAGTTGTAGACATGCTTGGTTTTGGTGTGATGAAAAATGCTTCGAAAGGTAGCCCAATCATCTTTGACGTAACGCACTCACTACAAATGCGTGACCCATCAGGCGCAGCATCTGGCGGCCGTCGTGAGCAGACAGTTGAGCTTGCTAAAGCGGGTCTAGCGACAGGCATCGCAGGTCTATTTATCGAAGCGCACCCAAACCCAGACCAAGCGCGTTGTGATGGCCCATCTGCACTGCCTCTAGACAAGTTAGAGCCATTCTTAGCACAAATGAAATCGCTTGATGATCTGATCAAGAGCTTTGCAGATATAGATATCAAGTAAACGCCAGATGACTGGTGGTAACAAATACTATAGCCAACCGATGTTGGCTATTTTTTTATCTGAAAAGCCGTGAATTCTCAAACTTGTTACTGATGAATTTGTTATTGCTAAACAATGCATCATAATTATTAAATCAATGTGTTAGGGTGCACGTGGTTTTCAAATAGATCCAATGCTTAAAATGTGCGTCAGTAATCCCAATAAGAAAAAGGTAAATAAATGAATCAGCGTCTGATGATCAAAACTGTTTTGAGTGCCGCTATCTTGGCCTCGTTAGCTGGGTGTGCTACGCAACCTGTACCAGAATGGAATGCCGATACAACCTATAAATTGACCGTGTTGCACACTAACGATCATCATGGTCGCTTTTGGCAAAATCGATACGGTGAATATGGCATGGCGGCGCGTAAAACGTTAATCGATGATTTGCGCGAAGAAATACAGGATGAGGGGGGCAGCGTGTTACTGCTTTCTGGTGGTGACATCAACACAGGAGTACCTGAGTCTGATTTACAAGATGCCGAGCCGGATTTTAAAGGCATGAGCAAAATTGGTTACGATGCGATGGCTCTAGGTAATCATGAGTTTGATAATCCATTGGACGTGCTATTCAAGCAGCAAGAGTGGGCAAACTTTCCGATGTTGTCTGCCAATATTTACGATAAAAATACTGGCAAGCGTTTATTCCAACCATACGCGATGTTTAACAAGCAGGGCATTAAAATTGCGGTCATTGGTCTTACAACCGAAGACACAGCGAAACTTGGCAACCCTGAATTCATTGAACAAATTGACTTCCGTGACCCAAAAGAAGAAGCCAAGAAGTTGATTGCAGAACTGAAAGAGACAGAGTATCCAGATCTGATTTTTGCTGTCACGCATATGGGACACTATGAAAATGGTAGTAGAGGCATCAATGCTCCTGGCGATGTGGCGTTAGCTCGTTATTTGAATGACGGCGATCTCGACATGATCGTTGGAGGACACTCACAAGAACCTGTGTGCATGGAAGGTCCAAACGTTATCAAAAAGAACTTTAAACCAGGTGATGAATGTCAGCCCGATAAACAAAATGGTACCTTTATTGTTCAGGCACATGAGTGGGGGAAATATGTGGGACGCGCCGATTACGAGTTTCGTAATGGCGAACTCTCGATGGTGAGCTACGATCTAATCCCTGTAAACTTGAAAAAGAAAGTTAAAGTTGATGGTCAGTCGCAACGAGTCTTGATCCAAGATGAGATTAAACAAGACGAAATGATGCTTGAGTTTCTTCGTCCTTATCAAGAAAAAGGTCAGGGCAAACTAAACGTGAAGATTGCAGAATCTAACGGTAAGCTTGAGGGTGACCGCAATGTGGTTCGTTACCAGCAAACAAACTTAGGTCGATTAATTGCAACGGCTCACATGGAACGTGCGAAAGCAGATTTCGCTGTAATGAATTCTGGTGGTGTTCGAGATTCGATTGCTGCGGGTGATATTACTTATAAAGACGTGCTCACTGTTCAGCCATTTGGCAATATGGTTTCTTACGTTGATATGACGGGTAAAGAGGTATTAGATTATCTAAATGTCGTTGCAACTAAGCCTGTTGACTCTGGTGCTTATGCACAGTTTGCCGGCATTGCGATGAGTATAATTAATGGTGAGGTAACCAATGTGTTCATTGGTAATAAGCAACTTCGCTTAGATGGTAATTACCGCTTTACCGTACCAAGCTACAATGCTGCTGGTGGTGATGGTTACCCTAAAATCGACGATCATCCAGGGTATGTAAATACAGGTTTTACCGATGCTGAAGTTTTGAAGGATTATTTAGAAACACACAGCCCTATTGATGTTAATGAGTATGCCCCTTCAGGTGAAATCACGTATTTAGTTGATACGGCGATTGATCAGTAACCCAACAGAGAAAAAGCGATTGACTCAAACTCGCTGATATCATTAACTAAAAGCGCAGATCCAATTCAATCTGCGCTTTTTGTTTTTATGAGGAGAATCTTGATGACTCCGGCCATTAATCTTGCGAAAAAGAAAAAAATTCCACACACGATTCATCAGTATGAGCATGACCCTAGAGCCGATAGTTATGGCTTGGAGGCTGCTGAAGTACTGGGGCAGGATCCGAAAACAGTATTTAAAACCTTGTTGTTCTGCTTGAACGGGGAGCCAAAGAACCTTGCGGTTGCGATTATCCCTGTTGATCAAAAGCTGAACCTAAAACTGGCGGCGAAAGCAGCGAAGGGCAAAAAGGCCGATATGGCTGATCCGGAAATCGCGCAAAAGACCACAGGTTATGTCGTTGGTGGAATTAGCCCACTAGGGCAGAAGAAAGCCTTACCTACTTTTTTGCACGAAAGCGCAGTAGAGCAAGACACAATCTGTGTGAGTGCTGGTAAACGTGGTTTAGAAATTGAGTTAGCCCCGAGAGATTTGCTGAGCTTAACTCGCGGTCAGTTTGCACCTCTTTGTTTGTAAACTCATGACAAATAAAAAGGACGCTCATGAGCGTCCTTTTTTGATCTTGCCTGTCAGTGAAGCGTTACTTCTTCAGACTCAATGTACCACCAGTGCGTTTAGCTGGTTTGCTTGGTTTCGCTGCATTTGGGTTCATGTAATGCTGCTTGGGCTTACTCGGTGATTGAGGCTTGTTTGCTGAATGCGTATTGCTCGATGCATCTGGTTTACGGTGTGATTTACCATGCTCGCCTTGCGGTCTGCTGCGTTCACCTTGTGGTTTCGCTTTGTAATGTTCTTTAGCTGGACGTCCGCCTTGATCATCACGCTGACGACGCTTTTGTTGACCTTTTTTCGAGTTTGGTGCATGACGGAATTCATCAGCATTGTTACCGCGGAAAGTTCGTGTCTTCTGGTTACGACGAGCAGTAGAATCTTGGTTTTCTTCTCGGCTATCAAACAGCTTCGCGTCGGTCGCTTTACGAATGTTGCGACCTCTAGAGTCTGTTTTTGATGCTTCTTCTGTACCTACCGAGCCTTCACACATTGCTAGGATCTCTGCCACTTCTTCGTCACTTAGATAACGCCATTTCCCATTGGGAATACCATCAAGAGAGATATTCATGATGCGTACGCGACGCAGCTTGAATACTTCATAGCCCAGCGCTTCACACATGCGACGGATCTGACGGTTAAGCCCTTGAGTGAGCACAATACGGAAAGAGAATTTAGTTTCTTTCGTTACCTTACAAGGTAGGGTGACTGTGTCGAGAATCTTAACGCCACTCGACATCTGTTTGAGAAACTCGCCTGTAATTGGCTTGTCCACGCGTACGACGTACTCTTTTTCGTGGCTGTTGCCTGCGCGAAGGATTTTGTTCACGATGTCGCCATCGTTGGTCAAAAAGATCAGACCATCAGAGGGTTTGTCTAAGCGTCCGATCGGAAAGATACGTTTTTGGTGGCCGATGAAATCAACGATGTTTCCAGGGACGTCTCTCTCAGTTGTACAGGTGATGCCTGTTGGTTTATTGAGAGCGATATAAATCGGCTTCTCTTTTGCTGCCACTGGCTTACCATCCACACAAACATCATCACCAGGTAGCACTTTTGTCCCCATTTCAGGTTTGTTGCCATTAATGGTGACACGGCCTTGCTCAATCAGTCTGTCTGCTTCACGGCGTGAGCAAAACCCCGTTTCACTGATGAATTTATTTAATCGTTTAGCGTTGTCTTGTGACATTTTTGTCTCCTAACGTTTCACAACGGCGAATGAAGCTCCCTTCCTTTAAGGGGAAGGAAGAATAAGGGCGGGCATTCTAGCATTAGGGTGAAATTTAGCCTAACCGTTTTTGGTGACGTTCGCGGGTTTCTAATTTCTTTTCCGCACTTTTTCTAAGTAGGACGTAAACGGCTCCAGTTCCACCGTGAAAGCGTTGCGCACTATGGACGCATTGGACTTCCTTAATTTGTCGTAGCCAACTGCTAACAAAGCTTTTCATCATTGCAGGTGGATTTGAGCGTTCTCCTCGACCATGGACGATAACGACCGTTCTAATGTCCATTGATAGGCATTGCTTTAAAAACGTCACGACTTCATCACGTGCTTCTTTCAATGTTTTACGGTGCAAATCCAAGCGAGCTTGGATTGGATACTTACCAAGGCGAAGTTTGCGGTAAACCCCGTCCTGTACACCATCACGTTTGAACTCAACAAAGTCCTCTGGCTTGAGCATTTCAGCGTGATCAAGTGATAGGTATTCTGGGTCATCTTCCGTTAACCAGATTGCTGCTTCGCGTTTTGCGAGCTGTGCTTCTGTTACTTGGTGTACTTTTTTGTGTTCGGTGGTGTCTTGAGTGATTGGCTTTACATCGCCCATCATCTGTTGAAATAGATCAAAATCGTCGTCGTGAGACATAGCAGTAATCTCATTAAGAACAGGGAAGAATAATAGGATTATATCAATGAGTGGTGCATTGAGATCAAATAAAAAACCGGAGTAGGCAAGTAACCGACTCCGGTGCAAAGCGTTTCTAGAGCTAAGCGAGATCTAGTGAGGAGATTTGTCGTTCATGATCTTGTATATGAAGAAACCGCCGTAAAATAACATCAGACCAATTGCCCCAAAAATTACTATCATTGACGATAGACCCACTGCATTACCAAATAGGAGATCAAGCCAAAAGTCCATACGTTTCCTCCAAGATGTTCCCGACAGGAATAAACTAAATGGCGGTGTCTTGTTGCACACTGATCTGGATCAATTATGTTGCTAAGGTTAATAAACTGTATTTTGTTGTGAGTTATCAGTCACATTTTACGTGCTAGTGTTCAGTTATTCATCAAACGAATTAAGATCTAAGGTTTTTTTGTAAAAAGCACTTGCGCCACAGTTCAGAATCCGTAATATACGCATTCGTTGACGGGGACAATTCCTCAGTTAAACATCTCGGTGAATAGCGCAGCTTGGTAGCGCATCTGGTTTGGGACCAGAGGGTCGGGGGTTCGAATCCCTCTTCACCGACCAATTTTAGAAAGCCTGCTCAATGAGCAGGCTTTCGTCGTTTCAGCGGTCGCAAATTTGGCTTTGATAGTTGCGAACCAAATGGGGTTCGCCTGAAGTTAGAATATGGCTCTTCATCGACACATATTGAGAAAAAGGCTCTACAGAAATGTAGAGCCTTTTTCGTATTTGGTGATATTTATTTGGAACCAGAGGATCGGGGTCTGGAATGCCAGTCCTCTGGAAGCTCGGTCGCGTCGAATCCCTACTTCACCGACCACTTTTAGAAAGCCTGCTCAATGAGCAGGCTTTCGTCGTTTTTAGCGCTAGTAATTTTAGACTTCAATAGTATCGAATCAAATTGGGGTTCGCCTGATGTTCGAATGTGGCACTTCACCGACACGTATTGAGAGGAAGGCTCTACAGAAATGTAGGGCCTTTTCATTTTTTAGAGCGAGTAAATTTATTACTTGATGTCACACGAGATAGTATTGATAGGAGTTTCAGAAGTAGTGAAACAGACATAAGCGGTCTTTGGGTGATTTGGCCCAATCTTGACGTAACCCGCTTTTAAATCGTCTTCATCAAACGTTACTGAGTGAGATTTGCTTGTATTTCCATCATAGTAAACCGCTTCAAAGCCTTGGTTCATCATATGTGCAACGCGATTTCGAGTGTGGGCTGTTGAAAACGTGATGTTCGCGCAACGCATCATTGGTTTTTCGGTAATAAGAAATTGACCACTCTCTTTATCTAAAACACCGCCTTTTACTTCCGGAGTTATATCAATAGCTTGAAAAGCTTCTACGTTGCATGGCGGTTTAGCATAAGACAGCGAAGAAGTGAGCATAATTCCAATCGTGTATAGGAATAAATATTTAAATTTCATATGAGTTGTTTTGTATCCACTTAGCTTAACGGCGTTTTATAAGAAAGTTTGAATGAATTTTAAATGGTTGTATTTAAATAATTGTATTTAAATGGCATTTTTCAAACAATCACTAGATATCACAATTTGCTTGGCGCGTCTTACCCAGTGGTTTGATGTTAAATCCCCGATTTTTAAGCAGTTCAATCAGGTTATCTTTACCTACTAAATGCAAGCCACCAACAACAACGGTGTAACGACCCGATTGCTGAGGTAGAACACTGCCAGTGTCGAGTTTTTTAGCCCAATCTCGATTACGCTCGTATAAAAAGGCTTGGTTAAACTCTTCTGTTGTATGATCGGTCAAAGAGGCTTCGACCAACATGCTACCATCACCACTCTTCCAACTCTCTATCAAGCATTGAACCAACTCTTCTCCGCCATCATATTCTTCAATTGATGAGAGAAGTATCTCTTTACCGCCTTCTGATTGACCTGCGATTAAATCGATTTGGAATTGCACGGACTCCAGTGGAATGACCGGGATTTGCTTTTTATCAGCGAGTCCTATTAAGTGCATGTCGACCCCTTTATCAGAGACATACCCCAGTTTGTTGACTAAAGCGAGTTGGATGGTGAATGCCGCCATCCAAGGTGGGGAATTTAGGAGTTGAGTTTCTGGCAAACCTAAATCTTGGGCAATTTCAATTAAGTGGCGACGTTGAGCTCTGTCTAAAACATCTTTAGAAAGAATGGTTGTTTGTGGGTAAACCAAGCCTTCAGAATTCCTGACGTCTGCTTCAATAATCAACCCTGCGCTTTGGCTTAAATGCTGGATGACCGTTCTAGGGAGTGGGTACATCGTTTTATCCCCCACATGTACCGAGCCAATAATCATAAGTTCGGTTTCCCCTTTTTTCGCTAACCAATGCTGTGGCTCTGCATAAGAGGAAAAAGGAGTCAAAGTAACAAGTAGAGATGATATGAGCGTCAAGAGACGAAACATAGAATGGTCCTCAGATAAGATACCTTTAAACTTTATACGCAAAATAGCGTGAGGTTAAGTGCAATTTCTCCAGTGGGGTATTCGACAAAATCGTCATTTCTAAAAATATTGACGAGTTTTGACGACGAATAAATGAGAGTCACTTCACGAAAGGTAAATAGGTAATTCGCTTACTAATGGTTCACAAAATAATTAGGCGTGATCCAAATCTTACAAAATCAGTCGTAACTCATGAATATAAGTGACCTAGATCGCAGCAAACTCGTCAAAACAAGTTGTTCGATTTTGACGTGTATTGTAACTCCATGAAAATTAGGTTTTTATTGTTTTTGCTGAGTGTCATTTTTTGAGCTGGATCACTTCCTATTTCTATTTATTTTACGCTTAGAAATAACAGGTTGTATGTTGAATGTAACGGTTAGGTACCTCGCATTTGAGGGGCCGAGATTTTTATCATTGTCGTTTTGAACCACTGACTTTTTTGGGGAAGTAAGATGTTTAAACCTAGTCTGATTGCTGTTTCTGTTATCACTACATTAGCAGGTTGCTCTGCGCTGCAAAGCTCTGAACAACAAGTTGTAAATTCGTTGGCTAATAATCTTGATATTCAATACCAAGTGTTGACTAACCACGGTGCAAACGAAGGTCTTGCTTGTCAGGACTTAGGGGCTGAGTGGGCGTCTTGTAACAAGGTAAACATGACGCTGGTTAACCAAGGTGAAGCGGTTGACTCAAAAGATTGGGCTATTTACTTCCATAGCATTCGTCTGATTCTGGATGTTGAAAACGAACAGTTTAAAATCTCTCGCGTAACGGGTGATCTACACAAACTAGAACCAACAGATAAGTTTGATGGTTTTGCTGCGGGTGAAGAGGTTGTGCTTCCTCTTGTTGCTGAATACTGGCAGCTCTTTGAAACCGACTTCATGCCAGGCGCTTTCGTTGCTGCACCAAATGCAGAGCCTAAGATGATCGCTTCTCTTAACACAGAAGACGTTGCATCTTTCGTGACTGGCCTTGAGGGTAACAACCTAAAACGTACGCCAGATGACAACAACGTATTTGCAAACGCTGTGTCTCGTTTCGAGAAGAACGAAGATCTAGCAAAACAAGACGTATCAACCACGTTACTACCAACGCCACTGTCTGTTGAAGCAGGTAACGGTACGGTAGATATCGCGGCGGGTATTGCGCTGCCTAAAGACGCATTCGATGCGACTCAATACGCAGCAATTCAAGGTCGTGCAGAAGTGGTAGGTGTGGATGTTCGTGGTGATCTTCCTGTAAGCATCACTGTTGTTCCTGCTGACTTCACCGGTGAATTGGCAAAATCTGGTGCTTACGAAATGAGCATCAAAGGCGACGGTATTGCGATTAAAGCGTTTGACCAAGCAGGTGCTTTCTACGCAGTACAATCTATCTTTGGCCTGGTAGATAGCAAAAATGCTGATTCTCTACCACAACTGTCTATTAAAGATGCGCCGCGTTTTGATTACCGTGGTGTGATGGTGGACGTGGCTCGTAACTTCCACTCTAAAGACGCAATCCTTGCAACGCTTGACCAAATGGCAGCGTACAAGATGAACAAACTACACCTTCATCTAACGGATGATGAAGGCTGGCGTTTAGAAATCCCGGGTCTGCCTGAGCTGACTGAAGTGGGTGCTAACCGTTGTTTCGATTTGGAAGAGAAAAGCTGTTTACTGCCTCAGCTTGGCTCAGGTGCAACGACAGACAACTTTGGTTCTGGCTTCTTCAGCAAAGCAGACTACGTGGACATCTTGAAGTACGCGAAAGCGCGTAACATCGAAGTGATTCCTGAAATCGATATGCCAGCGCACGCTCGTGCAGCAGTGGTATCAATGGAAGCACGTTACGACCGTCTAATGGAAGAAGGTAAAGAAGCAGAAGCAAACGAGTACCGCCTGATGGATCCTCAAGATACATCGAACGTAACGACGGTTCAGTTCTACAATAAGCAAAGCTTCATCAACCCATGTATGGAATCTTCAACTCGCTTTGTTGATAAAGTGATTTCAGAAGTAGCAGCAATGCACCAAGAAGCGGGCACGCCGCTAACAACATGGCACTTTGGTGGTGACGAAGCGAAGAACATCAAGCTAGGCGCTGGTCTGCAAGACATCAACGCAGAAGACAAAGTAAGCTGGAAGGGTAACATTGATTTGTCTAAGCAAGACAAGCCATTCGCACAGTCACCACAATGTCAGACGCTAATTGCAGACGGTACGGTAAGCGATTTTGCTCATCTACCAAGCCACTTTGCAGAAGAAGTGTCGAAGATGGTGGCAGAGAAAGGCATTCCAAACTTCCAAGCTTGGCAAGATGGCCTTAAGTACAGTGAAGGTGAGAAAGCGTTCGCAACAGAAAACACACGTGTTAACTTCTGGGACGTTCTTTACTGGGGTGGCACATCATCAGTGTACGAATGGTCTAAGAAAGGTTACGACGTTATCGTTTCTAACCCAGACTACGTATACATGGACATGCCGTACGAAGTTGACCCGAAAGAGCGTGGTTACTACTGGGCGACGCGTGCAACAGATACTCGTAAGATGTTTGGTTTTGCACCAGAGAACATGCCTCAGAACGCAGAAACCTCTGTAGACCGCGATGGTAACGGCTTCACTGGTAAAGGTGAAATCAAAGCGAAACCTTTCTATGGTCTATCAGCACAGCTGTGGTCTGAGACAGTACGTAACGACGAGCAATACGAGTACATGGTATTCCCTCGCGTACTGGCAGCCGCTGAACGTGCATGGCACCGTGCTGATTGGGAAAACGACTACAAAGTGGGTGTTGAATACTCGCAAAACTCTAACCTAGTAAACAAAGCTGCGCTAAACCAAGACTACAACCGCTTTGCGAACGTACTTGGCCAACGCGAACTGGCTAAGCTAGAAAAAGCGGGTATCGACTACCGCCTACCTGTACCAGGCGCGAAAGTTGAAGAGGGTAAACTGGCAATGAACGTTCAGTTCCCGGGTGTGAAGCTTCAATACTCTCTAGACGGCAAGAACTGGCTAACTTACGCAGATAATGCTCGTCCAAATGTGAAAGGTGAAGTGTTTATCCGTTCTGTGTCAGCAACCGGTGAGAAAGCAAGTCGAGTGACCAGCGTGAAATAACTCGATTCTTGTAAGTTAATTTTTTGGCAAAGCCTCAACCTCATGTTGGGGCTTTCTTTATTTTTTGAGGAAATTAAGCGTGATCGATGTCTAATTATTTTTCATTGATAAATAAGTTTTTGGTTGTAATGGTCAAGGTTATTGTGAACTGGATCGACTTAATCTGCTAAATATCAATAAATTATCTGTTTACGATCACACTTCTATTTTTTGAATAATTTTATAAAAATACGATAAGTGCCTGTATTTTCCATGTTTTTATCAGGGTTGTTGAGCTTCGGTTTGAACAAGATCACTTTTTAAAATGTTTTATTTTTCATCGCGAATTAATTGAAACAATATTGCGAACGCCAAGGAGGCACATTCCAAAGTTTGCGATAAAAGGGAAGAGATGTCCTCTAAAACTATCGCATAACGTGAATAAATAAAGGCAGTAATTATGAAAAACATTTTTGCACTGAGTGCTCTTTCTCTCGCTTTCGCTTCTAGCGCTTTTGCTGGTTCTTCTTACGTAACAGGTAATGTTCAATTCCACGATGATGGTCGAATTCATGGTTCGGACGTTACGTCTACACTGGAAGCTGGTCATACTTTTGATAACCAATTCGGCGGCTTTACGGTTTACACCGAATTTGATGGTATTCAGTTGGGTAAACTGGAAACAGAAAACGGTGGCGCAGGTAACACAACACCAGCAATCACTGTGGGTGGTGAGCAGTCATTTAATATTACCGATCATTTATGGGTTGCCGCGGGTTACCAACACCTGTTCTCTGCTGGCGAGAACGTACAGTACCGTCCATTGGTTAAGATCGGTTACAACTTCGATAACGGCATCTCCTTAAGTAACCGTACTCGTGCGCACATTGATGCGACAGACGCAGATGCGGATACAGATTACCGCATGGACAACCGCATCGGTTACGTGATGAATGAGGATGTGACGCTAAGCTACAACAACGTCTACATGATTGAAGCGGAAACCATGGACCACGAGCTTCGTGCAACGTGGACTCGTAAAGGTGTTCAACCTTACTTTGAGTTCCGTAGTCAAGCACACGGTGCAGAAAACGCGAGTGGTGACAGCCTAGTGAATAACGCTTTTGTATTTGGTGCCTCTTACGGCTTCTAATTTTATATTTGTCTTAACTGTCCATTAAGAAAAAGCCCAGCGGTTTATCTCGCTGGGCTTTGTTTTTATTGGTCGTTGCCTTCGTGGTGGCTATATTCGAACACTTGGCCTTTTTCGTTAAAGGCGTAAACGGTGTAGCTGTCTTTTTTGTCGCCATATTCCATACCAGGGGAGCCCATTGGCATGCCCGGTACTGATAGGCCTTTTGCGTTACGTGGTGGATTTTTCAAAAACGCTTTAATGTCTTCGGCTGGAATGTGACCTTCAAACAGATAGCCGTTGATCTCTGCCGTGTGGCAAGAGTAAAGCTGTTCATTCTTGATGCCTAGATCGCGTTTGATGGCGTTCATGTCATCGTGCAATTTTTCTTCGACCGTAAAGCCGTTCTCTTCCATGTGTTTTGTCCATTCTCCACAACAGCCACAGTATGGCGATTTGTGGTTTATAACATCGGCTGCCAATACGTTGGCGGACATGGTCGCAAGCATTGCAAAGGTCAATAGTTTCAACTTCATAATACCCTCAAAAAGAAGTGGTTACTTTACTGAAAACAGTCGTAGTCGATTTGCATTACTAACGACAGTAATTGAAGACAGTGCCATTGCCGCTCCTGCGACAACAGGACTGAGCAAAAATCCAAACGCTGGGTAAAGCACGCCAGCGGCAACTGGAATACCCAACGAGTTGTAAACAAAGGCACCAAATAGGTTTTGCTTCATGTTTTTAAGTGTAGCGCGAGAGAGTTCAATCGCATGTACTACCGCCATTGGTGACGTGTTCAGGATGGTCATTTGCGAACTTTCAATGGCGACATCACTGCCGCTACCCATGGCAATACCTAGGTTGGATAACGCGAGAGCAGGGGCGTCGTTAATGCCATCCCCCACCATTGCCACGACATGTCCTTGAGATTGAAGTTGCTCAATGTGCTGAGCTTTCTCATCTGGCATTACTTGGGCAATCACTTCATCAATACCAAGTTCTTGGCCGATAGCATTGGCAACGTGTTGGTTATCGCCCGTCAGCATTACCGTTTTGATGCCTTGCGATTTTAATGCAGAGAGCGCTTGCTTCGCATCTGATTTGAGCGGGTCGGCAATGGCGATCAGACCGATCAGTTCGCCGTTCAATGCCACAGCTACCGGAGTCCACGCATTTTTTGCGCATTCATCGATGGCAGGTTTTAGTGCGCTGGTCTCGACGTTCTCTGCTTGCATAAATTGAAGCGAACCAATGAGTAGCGGTTTATCTTGATACGTCGCCCAAATGCCGCGCCCGCGAACGTTCTCAAACTTGTCTAATGAGACATCCTTTGCGTCGTGTCGTTTGGCGTAATCACATACCGCTTTTGCCAGTGGGTGCTCAGACTGACGCTCTGCCGCATACGCTAAAGCCAATAGATCTTCTTGGCTGGTGGCGTGAGTAAACACTTTCTGAACGCTAGGTTTACCTTGGGTAAGCGTGCCAGTTTTGTCGAACACAACCGTGTCGACTTTGCTTGCCAATTGCAGGGCGTCGGCGTCTTTGATTAGAATGCCGAGCTCTGCGGCTTTACCCACTCCCACCGTGACAGAAAGCGGGGTTGCTAAGCCTAGAGCGCAAGGGCAGGCGATGATCAGGACGGTTGTGGTGACCACCAGCATATAACTCGCTTTTGGCTCTGGGCCAACGGCAAACCAAACGAGCGCGGCCAGTATTGCTATGCCAACAACGACAGGGACAAACACCGATGAAATCTGGTCTGCCAGTTTCGCGATGGCAGGCTTACTGCTTTGCGCTGTGCGCACCATGCGGATGATACGAGCCAGCATGGTATTTGCGCCAATGCCCGTTGCCTCAATGACTAATCCACCATCGGTATTTAATGTCCCGGCAGACACTTGAGCCTCTTGTGCTTTTAATACTGGTACTGGTTCACCAGTGAGCATCGACTCATCAATGTATGATTCACCTTGAATCACAACACCATCAACAGGCACTTTCTCGCCTGGTTTGATACGCAGTTTCATGCCTAACGTGATTTGCTCAACCGCGATTTTTTGGTCGCCTTGTTCCGTAATTACCGTAGCTTGCTGAGGTTGCAGGTTAATCAGAGCTTGCAATGAGCGTGTTGTGTTTGCTTTGGCTTTTGCTTCTATATAGTGACCAAGAGAAATTAAGCCGATGATCATTGCACTCGCTTCAAAGTACACGTGGCGTGAAGCAAGAGGGAACCAGTCTGGGAAAATCACCACAAGCATCGAATAGAACCACGCTGCGCCAGTACCGAGCGCGACTAACGTGTCCATGGTGGCGCGCTTGTGAGTAGCTGCTAACCAAGCGTTACTGAAGAAGTGTTTCCCTGCTGTGGCAAGAAGGAGTAAACATACGATACCGATCGCGCCCCAAGCTAATTGGTCGTTGGTGTTGCGAATCATCATATTGCCGCCAGCTACGCCCCAAATCATTAAAGGGGCACCGACGACAAGGCCAGCAATAGCATCCAGTTTAAAGCGTTTTTGTTGCTGACGTTGTTGCTGTGCTTGCTTTTCTTGCTGGGTTGCGGCGTCTTGTAGGATCTCTGCTTGGTAACCGGCTTGTTTTACCGATTCAACAATTGCGTTAAGGAGGTCATCAGAGTCTTGGCTTGCGAATATTAGTGCGCTTTGTTCTGCAAGGTTGACCTGTGCTTTCTCAACGCCTTCTACGTTAGTAAGTGCTTTCTCTACTGAAGATACGCAACTCGCACACGTCATGCCTTGAATCAGCATTTGCAATTGAATACTCGCTGGTGGCACCTGCGTATCTTTAATATTGCTTTGCTTTTCTACCTGTTCGGTCTCTGGTGAGCTTTCGTTCTCTACTTCAACAGAATCAAGGTTGGCGGTATAGCCGAGTGTTGCTATTAAGTCGATCACTTGTTGCTCGGAGAGGAGGGTACGAATCTCTAAGTGCGTTGTTGAAGCCTCAAAAGAAATAACGTCTTGATTAGATTCTAATAAAGATGAAAGTTTTTTGACGCAACCGCCACAGCTTAAGCCTGAAAGGTTTAGCTCGTAGTGATTTCCTGCTTGGTAACCAAGAGATTCAATCGACGAGACGAGCTCTTTAAGAGAAGACTCGGTTTTGACCTCTACTTGCGTCGGGGACAAATTGAGGATCTCCACATCGTGATTCGCATGTAAAGCATTCTCAACTTTTCTCGCACAGCCCATGCAGTTGAGCCCTGATAAAGGTATAACTAACTGATACATAATCTGCACCTCAATAGTAGTGATGCTATGAGCTTAAACCTTCCTGCAAGGGTAAGGTCAATACCCATTTGCTACTCACAACAATTTCGTCAAAATCTCTCGAATCCCACAAGTGCACGGTCATTTTACTTGCGAGTGATCTCAAGGTTTTTTCTCTTTGAATATAAAGTTCCGTTAAAACACCTAAAAGATGAATGAAGTCGCTCACGTTTTTTAGATGCTCTCAATGTCAGTTCAGTGTCAAAACGTACTTTTAACGTTTTTTATTTTTTATATTTGATGTTAACCAATTGTTTTTTATTGATTTATTTTATTTTTGATCTTCTCATTTTGAAGTCGCTCAGATTGCTGTAGCGAAAGTTTTTTAGTGCGAAAAAAGTTTGTCATATTTGCCCCGTCCAAACACTGTTTCAAGTTCCTACCATGTCCTAGTTAGTGAATTTGAAAATGGAAAAAACTAAAAATATAGGGGTTTATAATGTCTTACCTAAAGAAAAGCCTACTTGCCACGGCAATTACCGGCATGATGTTCAGTGGTGCTGCATTTGCTGATGGTGCAAACAGTGACGCAGCAAAAGAGTTTCTAACCAAAGATTCATTTTCTTATGAAGTTTACGGAATCATCGCGATGCAGGCCGCGTACCGCGATTACGATTCTGGCAGCAAAGCAACGGACGATGATTTGGGTGGCATGCAGCTAAACAACGAATCTCGTATTGGTTTCCGTGGTAAAAAACAATTTGCTAACTTCGACCCTACTTTTATTTGGCAAATCGAAGGCGGTTATGTAGACCCTAGCTTTGGTGGCGAGGGCGCAGGTCTTGGTGAACGTGACACATTCGTCGGTTTTGAAAGTGCATCTTGGGGTCAAATTCGTCTGGGTCGCGTTTTGACACCTATGTACGAATTGGTTGACTGGCCAGCATCTAACCCTGGTCTCGGCGATGTATACGACTGGGGTGGTGCTATTGGAGGCGCCAAGTACCAAGACCGTCAATCAAACACTATCCGCTGGGACTCTCCAATGTTTGCTGACAAATTCTCCCTAGATATCGCAGCTGGTGCAGGTGATAAAGCAGGTCTAGGTGAAGGGGATGACTACTGGGGTGGTATCGCAGCACACTACAAAATTGGTCCTATCCAGTTAGATGCGGCATATGAAGGTAACCGTAATATCAAGATGGAAAGCCAAACGTGGGAAAACAACACGTACTTGGTAGGGGCACAAGGCTGGTTTGATAACGGAATCTCTTTCTTTGCGCAATACAAATACATGGAAGCGGACGCAAGCAATGGTGTGAGTGAAAAGCAAGATGCAATGTCTGCCGCTATCATGTACACCACGGGTGATTGGCAATACAAACTGGCTTACGCCGCTAACTTTGATCTAGAGCGTGATGGTAAGAAAATTAACGATACAGCGGACGATGTGTTATCAGCACAAGTTATGTATTTCGTAGACCCATCGGCAGTGCTGTACGTACGTGCTCGTACTCTAGACTTTGGCGACGGTGCGTCTCAATTAGATAAACCAACAGAAGCACGTTGGAAGTCTGCTGACTACGACGAGTTCTCTGTAGGCGTTGAATACTACTTCTAACTAAAGAAGCAGCTAAAAGGGCGGAAACGCCCTTTTTATCTTGATACTTATTCAAATAAGCCTTTGAAATGACTGGCCTGTAAATTTTAGAGGCTTATCTAAATTGGTATAAAGTGAGAAACCATGATGAAAAAAACAACGACACTTCTCGGACTTTGCGCAATGCTTTCGGCGCCAGCTTTTGCTGCTCAACTCACTCTGCAATCTGAATTAGTTCCTCGCGTTCTCAACGGCGAGTTCGTCTACCCTGAGTGGATATCCAAGAACAACAGCATCGAGTTAAAGGATGGGGAAAACCAATTAGCGGTAACGGTTGGACAAATCGTATTTGAAGATGGAAAGCGCCGTAAATTCGATTCGCAGCCGCTGGTATTAGAGTTTGATGCAGAAAAAGACACCGAGCTTTCTCTGGCTTATCAAACATTCCGTACTATTGAAGAGGCGAGAGCCTTCGAACTCGATCCTAAAGTGGTATTGAAAGACAAAAACGGAAAAGAAGTGGCATTCTCTATGGTTCAACTTCGTAAAGGTGGTTTGCAAGGTTTTCGTGATTACGAACGAGAAGTTGCCGACTATAATAACGCAATGAATAAAGAATCGACTAAGGCAAGCATTGCGTCTTCTCCAGCGGAAACCAAAACAATCAAAGCATCGTTTAATGAATTGAGCCGTGAAGAGCAGCAAGAATTTATGCAATGGGCAATGCGTAACCTGAAGTAATTTCGTCTCGTGCTTTAACAGTAAATAGCAGGGCTGTGCCTTTTTGGTTCTGCCCTGTTTTTATTTCTGGTGTCAAACCGATTGTAGAATTGACTTACGGTGGTAAAATGTCGCCACTTTTATCCTTGACATTACAACGAGAGATCTCTCGTTGCTCATTACCCCTAAGGAACTCAAATGACGGTTAAAACTCGTTTTGCTCCTAGCCCAACTGGCTATCTACACGTTGGTGGTGCGCGTACTGCACTTTACTCTTGGCTATACGCTAAAAACCAAGGTGGTGAATTCGTTCTACGTATCGAAGATACAGACCTTGAGCGTAACTCTCAGGAAGCGGTTGATGCAATTCTTGAAGGCATGGAATGGCTAGGCTTGGAGTGGGATGAAGGTCCTTACTACCAAACTCAACGTTTTGACCGTTACAACGAAATGGTTGATAAGCTTCTTGCTGAAGACAAAGCTTACAAATGTTACGCGTCTAAAGAGCTGCTAGATGAAATCCGTGCAGAGCAAGAAGCAAATAAAGAAATGCCTCGCTACGATGCTAACCATCCAAAAATCAAAGCAGCAAACGAAGCGGCAAAAGATGGCGATCCATGTGTTATCCGTTTCCGTAACCCGAAAGAAGGCAGCGTAGTATTTGATGATCAAATCCGTGGTCGCATTGAAATCCGCAACGATCAAATGGATGACCTAATCATTCGTCGTACAGACGGTTCACCTACTTACAACTTCTGTGTAGTAGTGGATGACTGGGACATGGGTATCACTCACGTTGTTCGTGGCGAAGACCACATCAACAACACGCCTCGTCAAATCAACATCTACGAAGCACTAGGTGCGCCAGTACCTACATTTGCACACTGTGCAATGATCCTGGGTGATGACGGCGCGAAACTGTCTAAACGTCACGGCGCTGTATCAGTCATGCAATACCGCGATATGGGCTACCTGCCTGCGGCACTAAACAACTACCTAGTGCGCCTTGGTTGGTCTCATGGGGACCAAGAAATCTTCTCTCAAGAAGAGATGATCAATCTATTTAGCCTAAACGCAGTATCTAAGTCAGCGTCTGCTTTTAACACTGACAAACTGCAATGGTTGAACAACCACTACATCAAGAACTCAGATCCTGCGTACGTTGCTGAGCATCTACAATGGCATCTAGACCAACAAAAACTAGACGTAACGAATGGTCCTGCTATTACTGACGTGATCAAGCTGGTGGGTGAGCGTTGCAACACACTAGTTGAGCTAGCTGAGCAAATCCGTTACTTCTATGAAGATTTCTCTGAGTTTGAAGCGGGCGCAGCGAAGAAACACCTGCGTGGCGTGGCTAAAGAGCCTCTAGAACTTGCATTAGCGAAAGTGGAAGCACTAACTGAATGGACGACAGCGAACATCAAAGATGGCGTTATCGCAGCAGTATGTGAAGAGTTGGAAATCGGCATGGGCAAAATCGGTATGCCATTACGTGTTGCTGTAACAGGCGGGGGTCAGTCTCCTTCTGTCGATGCAGTAATGGAGCTGGTTGGAAAAGAGCGCTGTATTGCTCGCATTAAGATGGCGCTTGAGTTCATTGCTGAGCGTGAAGCAAACGCATAATTGCTTTGAACTGAACGTTCTTTTGAATAAATAGTCACAAAGCCGCGGTGAGCAACCGCGGCTTTTTTGTATCTTCAATTTAGATAACGAGAAACTTTCTCTCATATTGGTGAATGAAGAGATGGTTTCACCTGTAATTTACCTCAATATGGATAAGATTTTTTAATCCAAATATCGTTGGCATGAATAAAAAACGAGCGATTATATATCAAATATCTGATTGATTTTTATCCATGTTCCTTAAAGTTTCATTTTATTTGTCTCATTTTTAAGAAAAATCTTTGCTTTAGCTATGTTGTTCCAAAAATTAAAGCAAACGTTTGCGTCGTGGTTGCGTGGGGATTTTTTTGCTTAAGATCACATGTTGTCGAGATTTTTGATGACAATAAATTGACAGAATTGGGATTTTTCTCGCGATTTCTTAGCGTTATAGTTCATCCCGTCAGCGATACCGAGATGGCGATGTGTATCACTGAACAGGAAATGTACGTAAGTTGCTTCCATAAAAAAAATGCATGTGCATAAAAAGAAGCTGACTAAGTATCTCACTCAAGGAATGAATAAAAAGAATTGAAATACAACGTCAGTCAGACGGCGCATTTCGGCATCTAACAAAAGAACTTCTTTAGAGGAATCAATAATGAAAAAATTAGCAGCGGTAATTTCAGCGTCTCTACTTATGGCTTCAGCAGCACAAGCAGAAGTATACGTTGGTGGTAAGATGGGTAAGTCATGGATGGAAGACGCGTGTGTAGCGGGCCAGGCTTGTGACAAAGACGATTCTACTCTTGGCGCTTTTGTTGGTTACGAAATGAATAAATACTTCGCAGTAGAAGCGGGTTTCGACAACATCGGTGATTTTAACCAAACTTCTTTCGGTGGCCACGTAGAAGCGATCACTCTTGCTCCTAAATTTAGCCTACCAATCACTGAAGACATCGCACTTTACGGTAAAGTGGGTGGCGCTTACGTAATGTTTGATGGCAAAGATGATTACTCTTACCTAGGCGCGGCTGGTCTTGAATTCAACCTAAGCCAAAACGTAACAGCTCGTGCGGAATACCAAACACTGACTGACATCAGCAACGATGTAACTCGTGCGACAGGTAACACTGCAACACTAGGTGTTTCTTTCAAATTCGGCGGCAACGATGAGCCAGTAATCGTAGAAGAGCCAGTTGTTGTTGAAGAAGTGGTTGTAGAAGAAGTGGTAGAAGAGCCAGTTGTAGTTACGAAAACATTCGAAACTCAAACAATTGGTACAGGTAGCTTCGATCTAAACAGCACAACTCTAAAACCAGAGAGCGCTGCAAAACTTGATAACCTAGTTGCTTTCCTAAACGAGCACCCACAAGCGAACGTTGAAGTTGTAGGTTACACAGATACGTCTGGTCCAGCAGCTTACAACCTAAAAGTTTCTGAGAAACGCGCTGAATCTGTAGCTAACGCACTTGTTGAAAAAGGCATTGATTCATCACGTATTCAAGCGCGTGGCGAAGGTGAAAACAACCCAATCGCTTCAAACGACACTCGTGAAGGTCGTCAGCAAAACCGTCGCGTAGAAGTCGTTGTTCCAGAATTTGAATACCAAGTTCAGCAATAAGCTCCTATTCGACCGTAGTATAGAAGACTGAAGCTGAAAGCCCCAAAGAGTTCGCTCTTTGGGGCTTTTTATTTCTCTTTAAAAACTGACTGAAATGTTCAAAGTGGCTAGGTATTACTTAAGATCAATGCTGTTTAAACGCCCCATGAATGTCAGGATCTCCAAGTTATCTTTATGTGCTTCTAACAACGCTTTTTTGGTTTGCATGTAGGCGGCAAGTTTGCCGTACTTACTAATAGAGCGAACCACCGTTTTATATTTATACTCACCGTCATCATTGAACTCTCGCCACTTGGCGATGTAACACGTATCTCGGTTGTCAGGGTTTTCAAGAGTAGGGTTAGGCTTGTGAACGATTTTAGGCTCAACGCTATGTGGAAGCCTGGTCATTAGGTAAGGGTCTTTCAAAAGACGTCGCCAGAATTTGCCCCACATTTGCCGGCCTAACTCGTTTCTCAGCTTAATGGCTTTTTGTAAGCCTTTCTTTTCTCCAATACGAACAAATCCTACCGAGCGGTGTAGTACCGTATCCTCGGGGGTATGGATATGTATCTTAAAGGCTGTCTTGCCTTTAGAAATAAAGCGGTGTCCAGTGTTAGTTATTAAATTGCTCTTAGACATAGTGCTAACTAATAATTTTATTAATAGCTAAAAGGGTAAGCAAAACTCATAGATAATTAAAGTAATAAAATACAAAACTGTAAATAGGGCTTGTTGAAATGATTTCAAGGGGAAGAAGTCAGATCAGTAGAAGACTTTATCCCGTAACCGAAACACCTGATCCGATCATATTGATTACTGGGAAGATTACCTAACACGATGTACTAGGGGGAGCAGTGCGAGGCTTGAAATTGAAGATACAAAAAAGCCTTAGCTCAAGTGGGAGCTAAGGCTATGATATGGCGCCCCCAGTAGGATTCGAACCTACGACCTGTCCCTTAGGAGGGGACTGCGCTATCCAGCTGTGCCATGGGGGCGTAATACCAATAGTTGCAGTTCATTGCACTGTTTTACTGAGTTCAAATCTAGCAATCTACCAGATCTGTATCAGCATCACGTTGAACGATTCGCTACGGTCATTGGTATAATCAAATAAGATGCGCTGCCTATGATATTCAAAAGTGAGCATATCTCAAGACTTAATGTTTGCTTTTATAGGATCTTGTTCATTACGTCGCCAATTTGAACGCTAGATGCTAAATTTGGCTGATCAATCGTCAGTTCCGCTTCGTGTTCGTATATGCGTGATACCGTTAATGTAATTTCGCTTTGCGAGACTTTGTTTCTTGGCAATCCATTTTGGTCGATAAACGACGCGGTGTGCCAAAGCTGTAATTTGTCTCCCTCTTTTACGCCGTGCATACGGCCGAGATCCATCGTTACGGTATTACCGAAGACTGCCACAACCTCTGGCAGTGTAATTTTGCAAGATAGCTCCGACTCCAGATCTAACATAATATTGCGACTAACGCGAAGCATCATCTCGCCATAGGTCGATGCCCAAAAACGTGCACTACGAGTGTCCACTTGACTCGTCTTAGCAAATGGCCAACGCGCGACCTCACGGTAGGCTTTGTTGAAGATTTCATGGCCAGTTTTACCATCAAATACTTTCATTTCTAACGCAAACTGACGATTGATGATGTCATCTTGCAATAGTTGAGATTCGACCGTTGCAGTGAGATCGGTTATGACCCCTCCAATGATGTATTGTGCGCCATTGTCTTGTGCGATCATTTGAGTGCGAGCAGGATAGTTGCTGCTTATTGAGTAGTCCGTTGTACCAACAGACACAAAGCTGCGTGAGGTTTGATCAAGTTGACGGTTCACTACGTGGCTAAAATCGTCACCAACTTGATAAATTTGTCCCATCACTGCTTGTTGTGGTGATGCTACCTCAATATTGCCGACCAGCATTGTCTTTTTGTATTGATCGGTGTGGCAACCCGTTGCCGATGGATAAATATCAACGCGGATTTTTACCTCGACTTTACCGCGACGTTTGCGTTCAGACTCGACCAAAATGTAACGGACTTCATGATTGGTAAACTGGTATTCGTTGCGGCTTTCTTCTAACAGCGGCATCAAGTTGCTAATACTGCCAATATCTGCGCCCGAAAAATTGACGGCTTTGAACAGCGCGTCTTCCAACGCATGGAGCCTTGCCGTCTCTTCTGAAGAAACGATGGTGGCAACGCCTGTGACTTCATACCAAGATGCCATTACCTTAAAAGGCACAAGCATCACTAAAGTGATTGAAAACAGACTGTTTAATATTTTTTTCATTGGTTACAACCGTTCGGGTATAAATATTGCTTTAACAAATTCAGTGAAGTTTGGTGGGTTTTTCTTCGTTAGGCAAACAAAGAAAAGCAAAGACTGTTCCAATATTCACTTTCTTGGAAAGGAATTAATAAAGAACGGTATCACCTAAGATTATCTGGAGAATCAAACCATGAAAAAGTGGCTTGTCGCCGCATCGATGATGACGCTTCTGACATCGTGCGCGTACTCACCGATTTACAATGGTAAAGAACCGTACTCGGGAAGCCAGTTTATGCTGATGGATAGTCCGCGTCATACGATGGACTTTTTCATTGAGAGCATGACAGAAGACCTGATGGTTTCTAATGTGGCAGTATCAGCGCGGACACCGATTGCGATTACCTCGTTTGTTGATCTACAAAATATGGATGCAACAAACTGGTTAGGTAACTCGGTCTCTGAAGGTTTTATCCATCAGTTTCAGCGCCGAGGGTTTAAAGTGGTTGATTTCAAAACTACGGGCTCTATTCAAGTGACGCAGCAGGGCGATTTTGCTTTAAGTCGTGATTGGCAAGATTTAGCTCAAGAGCAGCAAATTCAGTATGTACTGACCGGAACAATGTTGCGCCAAGAGGGCGGAGTGCTTGTCAATGCACGCGTGGTTGGCATGCAAAGCCGTGTAGTTGTAGCGACAGCGCAAGGTTTCCTTCCGGCTGACCGTATTGGGCGTGACTTAGATACGTTAAATAGCATCCGCACACAAGATGGTGTGTTGATTCGTTCTGACCCTACCATTCGTCAGCCGTACACTGTGATTCTCCGTCCATAGGATAGAAGCATGAAGAAGTTATTATTTATTGTTGCCACACTGATATTGGTTGGGTGTCAGCCATTACAACAGATGCGTCAAGATGAAATCTTAGTGGCGGTGGGCTACGCCAGCGTCAGTGAGCAAACAGGCCGCACAGTAGAAGAAAAGCGTGTACGAGCAATGCGCGCATCAAAAATTGATGCTTATCGTGAGCTAGCAGAGCAAGTTTATGGCATGCGTGTTAGTGGACGTGCAGAGCTGCAAGACCAGCGTTTGGGTATTGAAAGCACCACTGGTGCCGTCGATGGTGTAATTCGTGGTGCAGAAGTTGTGCGTAGTTATCTGGTTGAAGACAGTTATGTGACTGAGCTGCGTCTGGATATCCGTAAGATGGATAAGCTACGTGATTATGGAGAAGTTCAGCAGGTACCTGAGAAGCGTCAGCAAACCTTGTTTTAAACCATTTCACTAGACAGATAATCTTTTTGAGCGGCTGATTGGTAACAATGAGTCGCTTTTTTTATATCTACGTGAGCGCGGGAATTGAGGGTAGGAGTGACGTTTAAGCTTTTATATTGGTGCCAAGCGTCGAGATGGTGTGGGTTTTTCCGCCCGCATTGTAGGTCATGCCAACTTTGCCATGAGTTCGCTGAAGCATGTTGTTGAGTTTATTGAAGCTCAGCTGTGCGCGACTAAGCGATTCGCCATTTACTTGGTTAACTTGTTGACAGTCGAGGACGATCGATTGGATTTGAGCAACAACCTGACTTAGGTGCTCATCTTCAGTAAGTTGATTGACGTGCGGGTGAGAGGCGATTCGCTGATCAGTTGTTCTGAGCTGATCAATGAGCGTCATCTTCTGTTTGGCAATGTTCTCAATCTCGGTAGAGACACGCGCCGTTATTGCTTGTGTTTCTTGGCGTAAAACAGCGGAAAGTGCCTTAGCATTTTCTAGCTGGAAATTAACGAGATCGACTAATGCTGCCATAAAATACTTACCTTCGACCTAAGTCAGTTAGCTTTTGCCTTGCAATTCGTTTTCAAACTTAATCATGTTGTCAGCCAATTTTTCAGGATCGACTTTGTATGAACCGTTTGTGATAGCTTCTTTGATTGCTGCAACTTTGGCGCTGTCATATGCCGGAGAAGCTGCCATATCCTTCTGGAGTTTACTGACGGCTTTACTTTGCTGGCTGAGTGATACTGCGTCTTGTTGCGCTGGCGCCTTTTTTGATTCTGTCGTGCTGGTAGCATTGGAATCGTTACGTGCAGGTGCGCGACTTGTTGTCGTCATCATTTGCCCTGAACGTATATTATCTATACCTGCCATGTTTAACCTTTGCCTTGTATCGTAATACTGGTATCCAGACTATCGACCAGCGCAAAAATAACTTTAGTCATTTTTTGCATTTTTATTGATCAGTTTAAACACGCTACCAGTGGGTATTAAAAATTAACAGTGATTTCCGCAATGTCAGTCACTATGCCTTCTATTATACGTTGTGACTTATCATTTTTCACTCTTACTTGATCGCCAGCTGAACCATCCTGCAATGCTGTGCCTTGCGTTGTGATCGTCATGCCAGAATTCACCGCTTTGATAATGACCTTTTCATTTCGGCATACCACACAAACATCATTTCTCTCTACGACATCGCCTAAACGAACATTACGCTTTAGCTTTGCCCCAACCACTTGATCGTAGCTAGAAAATCCATCTTTACGAAAGCGCTGTAGCTCGATCATGGAAGTGGTAACATCCGATGCGCTGACGATTTCTCCTCTCCCTAATGTTCGTGTCGCGACGATCATTGGTACTGATACCGAGATCCTCACAGGGACATAGACTTTCCAGTCATCCGGTTGGCATTCCACTAACACATTGATGTTACTTCTCGTGCTGCTGGTGGAAGAGGCAGATGTATCTAACGGAACAGGGCAATCCGTTGCTTTTATTCTCGAGTCGATCTCTGCCGCATTAACAGATAGCTCGCCACCATCAGGCTGATCAACCGTAGCAAGAATATGTTGTTCTGCTGCTGTTTTTATTTGCTCGATCTGATTATCTGAAGCTGAATGAACAAAAAAGCTAAACATACTGAGCAAAATGCCGATAGACTTAGCGTACTTTGTAATTAGCGCTCTACATATTGTCATAGTCAATGGTGTCGAAGTGAAAGTGAAATACGCCATACTGTCTCCCTGGTATCGTGCTTGCCAGTGGTAGAGTATCATTTAAAAACAAAAAGTTTGAGATGGAGATGAGCATATGACGGGGATTCTTGACTCGGTGAATCAGCGTACGCAACTCGTCGGTCAGAACCGATTGGAATTATTGACCTTTCGACTGATGGGCCGACAGCGCTACGGCATTAACGTATTCAAAGTGAAAGAAGTACTACAGTGCCCTAAGCTGACTTCAATGCCAAATCTACACCCTCTGGTTAAAGGTATCGCTCATATCCGCGGCCATACCGTGTCCGTTATTGATTTGAGCCTGGCAATTGGTGGCCGCCCAACCACTGATTTAGATAAATGTTTTGTTGTTATTGCAGAATTTAACCGTACGATCCAAGCATTTTTGGTATCATCGGTTGAGCGTATTATCAATATGCATTGGGAAGCGATTTTGCCACCGCCAGACGGCGCAGGTAAAGCGCACTATTTGACTGCCGTGACAAACATTGACAATGAGCTGGTTGAAATCCTTGACGTTGAAAAAATCCTGGCAGAAATTGCGCCAGTTGATGAAACGATGGATTCCGCTATTGGCGAAGAAATCGCACAAGCAGAACAAGAAAAGCCTATTGTACGCCGCATACTGATTGCTGATGACTCGACGGTCGCGCGTAAACAGGTAGAGCGTGCGATTACATCCATCGGTTTTGAGGTCGTATCTGTCAAAGACGGCAAAGAAGCGTACAATAAGTTGATTGAAATGGCTCAAGAAGGCAATATCTACGATCAAATTTCGTTGGTTATTTCCGATATTGAAATGCCAGAAATGGACGGCTATACCTTAACGGCTGAAATTCGCAGACATGCCGATTTGAAAGACCTTTATGTTATCCTCCATTCTTCATTAAGTGGTGTATTCAACCAAGCTATGGTTGAGCGTGTAGGTGCCAACACCTTCATTGCGAAATTTAACCCAGATGAGTTGGGTAACGCGGTTAAATCTGCATTAACACAATAAAAGAGACATTAATGACTGCTATTACAATCAGTGATCAAGAGTATCGTGACTTTAGCCGTTTTCTAGAATCGCAATGTGGCATCGTGTTAGGTGATAGCAAGCAATACCTCGTGCGTAGCCGACTGAGTCCTTTAGTGACGAAGTTTAAGCTCGCGTCGTTATCAGATTTGCTACGTGATGTTGTTACAGGGCGTAATCGAGAATTACGAGTCGCCGCTGTGGATGCGATGACGACTAACGAAACCTTGTGGTTTCGAGATACTTATCCGTTCACGGTTTTAGCTGACAAATTATTGCCAGAAGTAGCGGCAAGCAAGCGCCCAATTAAGATCTGGTCTGCTGCCAGTTCATCGGGCCAAGAACCGTATTCTATTGCAATGACGATCCTGGAAACGCAACAGCGCAAGCCGGGCTTGTTACCAAACGTGTCCATTACAGCCACAGATATTTCGGCAAGTATGCTCGAGATGTGTCGTGCAGGGGTGTACGACAACTTGGCTTTGGGTCGCGGGCTTTCACCAGAACGTCGTCGCACCTTCTTTGAAAATGCGGACGGTGGTCGCATGAAAGTCAAAGATAACGTCAAGCGTTTGGTGAACTTTCGTCCACAAAACTTGATGGACAGTTACGCACTGATGGGGAAGTTCGACATCATTTTCTGTCGTAACGTATTGATTTACTTTTCTCCAGAAATGAAATCTAAAGTGCTTAACCAAATGGCGAGCAGTTTAAACCCTGGTGGCTACTTGCTGTTAGGGGCATCAGAGTCGCTAACTGGTCTGACTGATAAATTTGAAATGGTGCGCTGTAATCCGGGCATCATTTACAAGCTTAAATAGCGGTATCTCTTCATTGATAGAAAAGCCTGACTTCGTGTCAGGCTTTTTTTGTTTGTTACCTTTCTGCGCCGAGCGCCTCATGTATCACTCAATTAGTTGAAGCGCGTTTTTGCCTTGTGCCCTCAACACGGTGTATCTTTATTAAGTGACAAAGTGATACGACATGACATTCCAGTTACTTTGGCTCACTTATTGCTATTTCAATTCACGGTAACCACTAGGTTGGTGTAATGCTTTAGGTTTTGGCATGCTAATTGCTTTTTGGTTATCAATCACGGTCAGTTCTTAATTGTAGAGGCAAACATGGCTATATCTTTTGACAATGCACTAGGCATCCACCAGCACACGGTGGGCGTACGTGAACGCAATGCAGAGGTGATTTCCACCAATATCGCACAAGCAAACACGCCTGGTTACAAAGCAAGAGGTTTAGACTTTGCGAAGGAATTGCAAGCGGCAACATCTGGGGCAAGCATTGGTCTTAGTCGCACAGATGGTCGGCATATTCCTGCCACTACAACGTTGGTTGGGGACAAGTTATATCGTCTTCCTACGCAACCAGATACGGGAGATGGCAACACGGTAGACTTGGATTTAGAGCGTAACTTGTTTATGCAAAACCAAATCAGACACCAAGCATCACTCGACTTTCTAGGCAGCAAATTCAAGAACTTAACCAAAGCAATCAAAGGGGAATAATTTAGATGAGCTTATTTAACGTTTTCAATGTGACAGGTTCCGCAATGAGCGCTGAATCCGTTCGTCTGAATACTACCTCAAGCAACTTGGCGAACGCCGACAGTGTCAGCAGCTCTGCGAAAGACACTTACAAAGCGCGTCATGCCGTGTTTGGTGCAGAGTTAAGTAACGCCATGCGTGGCGGTGATACGGTGCCAGTGAAAGTGATGGGTATTGTAGAAAGTGATAAACCGCTGAGTGCGGAGTACAACCCAGACCATCCCCTTGCAAACGAAGAAGGCTACATTTACAAGCCTAACGTCAATGTAATGGAAGAAATGGCAAACATGATTTCAGCTTCTCGTGCATACCAAACTAATGTACAGGTCGCTGATTCTAGTAAACAAATGCTGCTGCGTACGCTGCAGATGGGTCAATAAGGATAAGGGGGTAGCGTATGGCCGGAATTAACAACGTTGGTCAAAGCGGCTTGTCCTATATCGACCAGCTTAAAAGTCTACAAGAGAGTAACAAGAAAGCGGAAGAGAGCACGGGTAAGCAGGACCTAAAACAGGAAGACTTCTTATCATTGCTCACGAAGCAACTGTCTCAGCAAGACCCTTTTAAGCCGGTAAGTAATGACCAGATGATTGCGCAAATGGCTTCATTTGCGACCGTTGATGGCATTGGCAAGATGAACACTCAGTTTGAGAGTTTGAATTCGTCAATGACATCAAATCAAGCGTTACAAGCTTCCTCTTTGGTAGGGCGTGACGTATTGGTCCCAGGAGCAGCAGGTGTGAAGCAGGACGACGCACCAATGGCGGCAATGGTTAAGCTTTCACAATCTATCGATAATCTGTTTGTTCGTGTAGAGGATGAAGCTGGCCAACTGGTTCGTACCTTTGAGGTAGGGGCGAAACCAGCCGGCGACACGCGTGTGCTTTGGGACGGTAAAGATGAAAGCGGAAATCCACTGCCAGCTGGCAAATACAAAGTGAAAGCGTCTGGCTTAGTTGAGGGGGAGTCGCAAGAGTTCCCAGTATCGACGTATGCCAACGTAAACAGCGTATTGCTTGGCAAAGGTGACGGAAACGTATTACTCAATCTGGCTGGTTTTGAATCGCCAGTTCGACTTGCAGAAGTATTGGAAGTCGGCAAAGCGTAGTCATAGCTCGCTAGATTAGGAGATTTTGGAATGTCATATGTATCTTTAAGCGGTTTGTCCGCCGCCCAACTGGATTTGAACACCACCAGTAACAACATTGCGAACGCCAACACTTACGGCTTTAAAGAGTCCCGTGCTGAGTTTGCTGATGTCTACTCTAACTCTTTATTTACTAACGCAAAAACCACACCGGGTGGTGGTGCACAAGCAAGCCAAGTGGCACAGCAGTTCCATGAAGGCTCTAGCATTTACACCAACAACCCAATGGATTTGCGTGTTTCGGGGACAGGTTTTTTCGCTGTAGCGAAAGAGCGTCTAACTCCACAACAGAATGAACTGACACGTAATGGTGCATTTCACTTAAATAAAGAAAACTACATGGTGACCGCGAACGACGAGTTCTTATTAGGTTACCAAGTGGACCCAAGCTCTGGTGAGGTTTCTTCATACGAGCCACAACCCATCAATATTCCTGCTGAATTTGGTAAGCCAAAACAAACAGCAAACATTGAAGTGGGTGTGAACTTGCCAGCGAACGGCGATTTGAAAGATCCAACGCAGTTTGATTTTTCAGACCCAGATACATACAACCGTTCAACCTCTTCGACAATTTATGACTCGATGGGTCAGTCTTACAAGCTAACGACGTATTACTTGAAAGATCAGACTCAGCCAAATACATGGAACACTTACTACACCGTGACAGATAAAGAAGGTGAAAAGCCTTTAAATGTTGCGGCTGGTGATGCGCAAACGCCAACAGGTCATGTGGGGCATACCATGAAGTTCAACAACGATGGTACGTTGGCGAGCTTGAACAATGGTCAGCCAATCACTTCTGTGGCTCTGGGCGATCCGGCGACGAACACGACACCAGTCGATATGAATGGTGCCGATCCTGCGCAGACGCTTAACTTCGGCTTAGGCTCAGCAACACAGTTTGCGGCTCCGTTCGAACTGACTAAGTTTGACGAAGACGGTGCAACGACGGGCTTCCTAACCAAAGTTGACTTCGATGAAAACGGCAGCGTATTGGGAACTTACTCAAACGGTGAAAACGTTACATTGGGTCGTGTTGCTCTCGTACGTGTTCCAAACGAGCAAGGTCTGGATAAGAAAGGCGGCACTCAATGGGATTCAACGCAGTTCTCTGGTGACAAGATCTGGGGTGAATCAAATAAAGGCTCTTTCGGCACCATCAATAACGGTATGCTGGAACAGTCAAACATTGATATGACGCAGGAGTTGGTGGACCTGATCTCTGCTCAGCGTAACTTCCAAGCAAACTCACGTTCGCTCGAAGTACACAACCAACTACAACAGAATATCTTACAGATCCGCTAGAGCACTAGCTGGGTCATTCGATACTCTGCTTGAGTAAGCAATGGCGTGTGATTGCTTCTTAGTAATTACCGCTTTGTTCACTTTCATCATGACATTCATCTGATGCTTAGCCTGAATACACCTCACTCAGGCTAAGCATGCTTTGATCTACGATTTGCCGCTGTTGCCGCCGTATGGATCAAAACCTTGCCTCTCGTTACAGTTTTCTGCCTCTATTGACCTCTTTTCATTGTTGGTTCTTAATTCAAAGTATTGATTTATAAGTCTATTTTTGTTTTGGCATAACTATTGCTTTTACTCCGTGTACAGAGAGATTTTTTGGAGTAATTTATGGATCGCGCACTGTTTCTCGCAATGAGTGGTGCCAAGCAAAATATGCAGGCACTACAATTGCGCGCTAATAACTTGGCTAACGTAAGCACGACCGGATTTCGGGCTGATTTAGCACAGGCTCGCTCAATGCAGGCTTATGGTGAAGGCCATCCTTCACGTGTATTCAGCATGACAGAGCGTCCAGGGCATAACTTTGCTCAAGGTAGCGTGATTACAACAGGGCGTGATCTGGATGTGACGATTGAAGGCAGCGGTTGGATATCGGTACTCGATCACACAGGGAAAGAAGGGTTGACCCGTAACGGCAACCTAAAAGTCGATCAAAATGGCATGCTTACCAACGCAAGTGGTCATTTGGTGCTGGGTGAAAACGACGCGCCGATTACTTTGCCTATCCCTCTCTCCAAAATTGAAATCGGTCGGGATGGCACCATCTCTGTGCTTCCTCAAGGTGCCCCGGCAGAAGAATTCCAAGCGGTTGATCGCATTAAGCTTGTTAAGCCTAATGAGCAAAGCTTGTTTAAAGACACCAATGGCTTATTTCGCCATAAAACTCCAAACCAACCTTACGAAGCAGACGCGACTGTTAGCCTCCAGACGGGAGCGATAGAAGGCAGTAACGTGAATGCCGTAGGTGAAATGACCGCATTGATTGACTTACAACGTCAGTTTGAAATGCAAGTCAAGATGATGAGCACAGCTGAAGAAATGGATAAATCTTCAGATTCACTGCTTCGTATGAGTTAACAGAGTTAGAGGTTCACTATGCATCCAGCACTATGGGTAAGTAAAACAGGTCTAGACGCCCAACAAACCAACATTGCCACGATTTCGAACAACTTGGCGAACGCCTCTACTGTCGGCTACAAAAAGAGCCGTGCAGTATTCGAAGATTTGTTCTATCAGAACATCAACCAGCCTGGCGGCCAGTCATCTCAGAACACGGAACTGCCAAGTGGCTTGATGCTAGGTGCGGGTTCTAAAGTGGTTGCGACGCAAAAAGTGCACACGCACGGCAATGCACAGACAACGACTAACGCACTGGACATGATGGTGGAAGGCGACGGTTTTTTCCAAGTGACATTGCCGGACGGCAACATCGGTTATACCCGTAACGGTCAGTTCACGCTCAATGGTGAAGGTACGTTAGTCACGTCGGGTTCTGGCTACCCTGTAGAGCCTGAAATTGTGATTCCAGAAGATGCGATTTCTATTACTGTCGGTACGGATGGTGAAGTGTCGGTTCGCGTCCGAGGTCAGCAAGACAACCAAGTCGTTGGTCAGCTAACCATTACAGACTTTGTTAACCCGGGTGGCCTAGAGCCAATTGGTCAGAACCTTTACTTACCAACGGGTGCCAGTGGCGATCCACAAGAGGGTGTTCCTGGTTTGGACGGTTTGGGGGAAATTCGTCAATCCATGCTGGAAGCGTCCAACGTGAATGTAACAGAAGAGTTGGTCAATATGATCGAAGCCCAGCGCGTTTACGAAATGAACTCAAAAGTGATCTCGTCAGTCGATAAGATGATGAGCTTCGTTAACCAGCAATTGTAACGATTAAGAGCAAGATTTGAGGAGCTCACGATGAAACGTATTTGCCTACTCGCTTTGATTGCTACGATGTCGGGCTGTGCCATGTTGGAACCGATTGAAACGGAAGAAGTGACACAAGCAACCACTGTGGTCGACGCAGTAGAAGGTGATAAATCGAAAGAAGAGAGCAGCGGTATTGTAGATACTTTACGTGGTAGAAGCGATCCGGTTGCTGGCGACCCTGCTTGGGCTCCAATTCATCCGAAAAACAAACCTGAGCATTACGCTGCTGCAACAGGCTCGTTGTTTAGCGCCGAGCACATTACCGATCTCTACGACGATTCTAAACCACGTGGTATTGGCGACATTATTACCGTAACACTTGATGAGACAACCAGTGCGACGAAAAGCGCAAATGCCGATTTATCGAAAACCAATGAAGCGCAAATGGACCCGCTTCAAGTGGGCGGAGAAGAGCTGAAAATTGGCGGAAAATATAATTTCTCTTATGACTTAAACAACTCCAACTCATTTGCAGGTGACTCTTCTGCAAAGCAGAGCAACAGCATCAGTGGTTACATCACTGTTGAGGTGATCGAAGTACTGGCAAACGGCAACCTCGTGATCCGCGGTGAGAAGTGGATGACGCTAAATACGGGTGATGAGTACATACGTTTAAGTGGCACTATTCGTCCGGATGATATTAATTTCGACAACACCATTGCATCAAATCGCGTTTCTAACGCAAGAATTCAATACTCAGGGACTGGTTTGCAACAAGATATGCAAGAGCCAGGCTTCTTGGCACGATTCTTTAATGTAGCGCTATAACACGCCGTGCTGACGGCAATTTGACTGCAAGAGATAAGTAAGCATGAAAAAACTCCTTTTAGTACTGATGAGCGTTGCTCTGTTTTCTACCGTAGCCCAAGCCGCACGTATCAAAGACGTCGCGCAAGTGGCAGGTGTACGAAGCAACCAACTCGTGGGTTATGGTTTGGTTTCAGGCTTACCTGGTACGGGTGAAGCGAACCCGTTTACAGAGCAAAGTTTCGCCGCCATGCTGCAAAACTTCGGCATTCAGATGCCGCCGGGCACAAAGCCAAAAATTAAAAACGTTGCCGCAGTCATGGTTACGGCAGAATTGCCGCCTTTCTCTAAACCGGGTCAGCAAGTGGACGTGACTGTCTCTTCCATCGGAAGTGCTAAAAGTTTGCGTGGTGGTACGCTACTACAAACGTTCCTCAAAGGTCTCGACGGTCAAGTTTACGCGGTTGCTCAAGGTAACTTAGTGGTGAGCGGCTTCAGTGCTGAAGGCGCTGACGGTTCTAAAATCGTAGGTAACAATCCAACCGTTGGTCTTATCTCTAGTGGTGCGACAGTAGAGCGAGAAATTCCAAACCCATTTGGTCGTGGTGATTACATCACGTTCAACTTGCTTGAGTCAGACTTCACAACGGCTCAACGTATGGCGGATGCTGTAAACAACTTCCTTGGCCCACAAATGGCGAGCGCTGTTGACGCGACATCAGTGCGCGTGCGTGCTCCTCGTGACGTCAGCCAGCGTGTTGCGTTCTTATCGGCAATTGAAAACCTAGAGTTTGACCCAGCAGATGGTGCAGCCAAAATCATCGTTAACTCTCGCACGGGCACCATCGTAGTTGGTAAGCATGTGCGTCTTAAACCAGCAGCAGTAACGCACGGCGGCATGACGGTTGCGATCAAAGAAAACCTGAATGTTAGCCAACCTAACGGCTTTTCTGGTGGGCAAACCGTAGTCGTACCAGACTCGGATATCGAAGTCAGCGAAGAGCAAGGCAAAATGTTTAAGTTCGAACCAGGCTTAACGTTGGATGATTTGGTCCGTGCCGTGAACCAAGTCGGGGCTGCGCCTTCGGACTTGATGGCAATTTTACAAGCATTGAAGCAAGCTGGTGCCATTGAAGGCCAGTTGATCATCATTTAATGGTTAGGAGGTAGGTATAATGAACAATCCTAACGACATTGGTTTTATCCATGACATCAGTTCTCTGGATACTCTGCGTCAAAAAGCAGTGAAAGAGGGAAAAGATGGCGAGCAAGAAGCATTGCATGCGGCTGCTCGTCAGTTCGAATCGATCTTCACCTCCATGATGTTGAAATCCATGCGTGAAGCCAATGAGGGCTTTGAGTCCAACATGATGAACAGCCAAAACGAGAAGTTCTACCGACAAATGTTGGATGAACAGATGGCGAGTGAATTGAGTTCGTCTGGTTCAATGGGACTGGCCGATATGATTGTTAAGCAATTAACGGCTGGGCAAGGGAACGACAAAAAAGAAACGGCTATGCGTGATGCGGCAAACAATGCTGCGGAATATCGTCGTGTTGACCCGAAAAAAGCGCGCGAGATTGAACAGCGCTTGATTGAATCTGGTCAACTATCTCGACCAAGCAATGAACCCACTCGATTCGATTCACCAGAATCCTTTGTTAACTCGATGAAGCCATACGCGGAGAAAGCTGCGAAAGCCCTAGGAGTCGAGCCATCTCTGCTACTTGCGCAAGCCGCTTTGGAAACGGGGTGGGGGCAAAAGGTCGTGAAGAACGCGCGTGGCAGCAGCAACAACTTATTTAATATCAAAGCAGATCGAAGCTGGCAGGGTGACAAAGTGACGACTCAAACTTTAGAGTTCCACGATAACACGCCAGTGAAAGAGACGGCAGCGTTTCGCTCATACTCAAGTTACGAAGACAGCTTTAATGACTTTGTACGATTTTTGAATGACAACCCACGTTACGAGACAGCATTGCAGCAACGCGGGAATTCAGAGTCGTTTATTCGCGGTATCCACAGTGCGGGTTACGCGACCGATCCGAACTACGCAGATAAAGTCCTGCAGGTGAAGGATAAAATCGAAAGTATGTAATGTCTCTGCGCCAATTTATGACGTTCTCGAAGGCTTGCCATAGTGCAAGCCTTCACTTTATCTGAATATCTACGCCTTTCTATCACTTGGCACATCTTTTGCTTTTAACGTGTCTAGGTGATCGGTTTTGCCGATTTATATTTCGTTTTTGGGGGCATGTATGGCGTCAGATCTTCTGAATGTAGGTACTCAAAGTGTGCTTACTGCTCAGAGACAATTAAACACCACTGGTCATAACATTTCTAATGTTAATACAGAGGGTTATAGCCGTCAGTCTGTTATCCAAGGCACGAATGATCCGCGCATGTTTGGTGGTTCTACCTACGGCATGGGTGTGCATGTGGAAAATGTTCGCCGCTCGTGGGATCAGTTTGCCGTGAATGAACTGAACCTGTCGTCGACCAACAATGCCAACAAAACGGATACCCAAGACAATCTTGATATGCTCTCTAGCATGTTGAGCTCTGTGGCATCGAAGAAAATTCCCGAGAACCTGAATGAGTGGTTCGATGCGGTAAAAACCATGGCAGATACCCCGAACGATTTAGGGGCACGAAAAGTGGTATTGGAAAAGGCGAAAATCTTCTCTGATACATTAAATGATTTCCACGAAACCGTTCGACTGCAATCTGATGTCACCAATAAAAAATTGGATATGGGCATTGAGCGCGTTAACCAACTTGCGTTGGAAATTCGCGATATTCATCGACTGATGATGCGTACTCCCGGTCCACATAATGACCTGATGGATCAGCATGAAAAGCTGGTTACTGAGCTGTCAGAGTACACCAAAGTTACCGTAACCCCACGCAAAAATGCAGAAGGGTTTAATGTTCATATCGGCAATGGACACACACTTGTTTCTGGCACGGAAGCAAGCCAGCTCAAAATGATCGATGGCTATCCGGATGTTCATCAAAGACGATTAGCAATGGTGGAAGGAAATGGCATTAAAGCGATCAAGTCTGATGATATGGATGGCAAAATCGGCGCTTTACTTGAAATGCGCGACAAACACATTCCACAACTGCAAGATGAAATGGGCCGTTTAGCGACGGGTTTCTCCTACAAAATTAATCAGCTGCAATCTCAAGGTCTGGATCTCAACGGCAAGATAGGTAAAGACGTATTTACCGACGTGAACTCTGAGCTGGTGGCAAAATCTCGAGTTTTTGCTGCGCCTGACTCACAAGCTGATGTTGCGGTTTACATCGAGGACATTTCCGCGATCAAAGGTGGTGAATATTCGCTGCGTTATGATGGCGACCAATACAGCGTGACAACACCGAAAGGTGAGCAAATGTCGTTGAACATCGACCGTTCGGATTCGTCGTTTGTTCTGGATGGTATGAAAGTGCAAATTGGTGAAGGCCTTGCCGCCGGTGAGCGCGTATTGCTCCGCCCAACGAGAAGTGGTGCAGCCATCATAAAGATGGAAACCAATGACGCAAAAGCTATTGCCGCACAAAGTTATGAAGCCTCAACCACTTTTGCCCAAGGTAACGCCAAGTTTAAAATTCGTGAGGCGGGGGATGTTAAAGAGTTTGAGGTTACCGTACAACCAGCCGATGAGAAGCATGATAAGCCGTGGTTAAAGATCACGGATAACAAGGGTAATTTACTATCGGACAAATACTCATACCCGTTAGATAAAGATAACCCGATGATTGAAATATCAGTGCCGAAAAGCCATCCGCTGTATAGAAACGGCGATGCAACCGTGTTTGAGTTGAGCGAAGGCGCTCTGATGAATGATAAATTCACCGCAAACTTGGTGCCTTCTGAAGGTGGTAACGGCAACTTGAGAAAAATGCAGAAGATCCAAACAGACAAGATGATGGATGGAAAATCCAGTACCTTGATCGATGTTTATCATAACCTCAATACTGAAGTTGGACTGAAGTCTTCTACAGCAAACCGTTTAGCCTCCGTCGCTCGTTTAGAGCATGAAGCGGCGCAAGAGCGCGTTGCTTCTATTTCTGGTGTTAACCTCGATGAAGAAGCGGCCAACATGATGAAGTTTCAACAAGCGTACATGGCTTCATCACGTGTGATGCAAGCGGCGAATGATACCTTCAATACCATTTTACAACTGAGGTAAGGAGAAGAGATAAGTGCTAACCCGAATTTCTAGTTTCCATAACTATCAGTCCGTACAAAATGATCTGCGTCGTCAAGAGAATAAGGTTCACCACAACCAAGAGCAGCTTGCTTCAGGAAAAAAGTTACTGAAACCTAGTGACGACCCCCTCGCTGCGCATTACATCCAAAACATTAGTCAGCAACAAGAACAGCTACAACAATATCTTAGCTCGATAGTGTTGGTACGTAATCGTCTAGAAAACCACGAAGTTAATATCGCCAATGCGGAGAATTTTGCCGACGAGTCGAAGCGCTTAACGATGGAGATGATTAACGGTGCCTTTTCTGCTGAAGACCGACAAGCAAAGAAGCGTGAGTTAGAAGAGATTGCGAACAACTTCCTTAACTTGGTGAACTCGCAAGATGAATCTGGTAACTACGTGTTTGCTGGCACTAAGCCAAAAAGCCAACCATTTTATCGCGATAAAGATGGTAGCGTGCAATACGCTGGGGACGATTATCAGCGCAAAATGAAAGTTTCTAGCATGCTTGAGATGCCAATGAACGATCCTGGCAGCAAGCTGTTTATGGAGATACCAAACCCATTTGGCGATTATCAGCCGAATTACGATCTACAAAACGGCTCTGAGCTGTTGCTAAACAAAGCCACTAACGTTGATACGAAGGATGATGCGGCGTATCGCGTGACATTTGTCGATATGAATAACGGCAAATTTGGTTACCAATTAGAGCGTAACGGCAAAGTAGTGGATGCCGATGAGTTTTCTCCAGAGAAAGGGATTGAATACAAAGGCCTGAAAGTGCACGTAAAAGGCCAAATTACGCCTGGTGACAGCATTGAGATCGAAAAGCGGGCAGAGTTCAGCATTTTCGATACCTTCAAGGATGCAATGGCATGGTCAGACAAATCGGTTTCGGATACGTCGGCGACTGCTAAATTGCACCAAATGACAGAAGAATTCCACGCTGCTTTTATCCATTTGAATAAAGCGCGTACAGATGCCGGTGCTCGATTGAGTACGCTGGATATCCAAGAGCAAAATCATGAAGACTTTAATTTGTCTCTGGCAAAAGCGAAGAGCAACTTTGAGGACTTGGATTACTCCAAAGCCGTGATCGAGTTCAGTGAAAACTCGCGAGCGTTACAGGCATCGCAACAAGCATTCGGTAAGACCAAAGATCTAACGTTGTTTAACTACATCTAGTATGACACTCATACACATTGTCTGATTTTGATGCCTTATGTGCAAAGCCTTAAGCGCGATAAGTCGACGTAACCTGAGAGTCTGAGATGTCATGCGGCACGATTTTACCCAAAGCGGCAATGATGCGGGAGGCAAGTCGGGCGGCAACAGGGCAGCGTTCAATACCCTTGGGCTAAGATGAGTCTGACAAACCGGAAATAGCTTAGTGATAAAGCTAACTTATTGTTTATTTGATTCTTTTAAAAGTGGTTAAATAATTTACGAAAGTTGGCACACAAATTGTATTGAAAATATCAGAACAGATTTAGAGATTCTAAACCCTGCGTTTAAGGCAGATTTAGCAAGTAACTTTTACGGTCAGTGCTTATCCAAATGAGAGTAAAGCTGGCCGCTTCGCAAAAGCTTGCGAACTCAACAGGAGAGCAAAATGGCTGTAACAGTTAGTACTAACGTCTCCGCGATGACCGCGCAGCGTTACCTAAACAAAGCGACTGATGAATTAAACACGTCGATGGAGCGCTTATCTTCAGGACATAAGATTAACAGTGCAAAAGATGATGCGGCAGGTCTACAGATCTCTAACCGCTTAACTGCACAGTCTCGTGGCCTAGATGTCGCAATGCGTAACGCGAACGATGGTATCTCGATTGCACAAACCGCTGAAGGTGCGATGAATGAGGCAACCTCTGTCATGCAACGAATGCGTGACCTTGCGATTCAATCATCGAACGGTACTAACTCTCCGGCTGAGCGTCAGGCGATCAACGAAGAGTCAATGGCATTGATTGACGAGCTAAACCGTATTGCAGAAACCACTTCATTTGGTGGTCGTCGTCTATTGAACGGCTCATTCGGTGAAGCAGCATTCCAGATTGGTGCGAGCTCAGGTGAAGCCATGATCATGGGACTCACCAGCATTCGTGCGGACGATACGCGCATGGGCGGTGTGACCTTCTTATCTGAGAACGGTAAAGATAAAAACTGGAGCGTTGACCCAGCTAAATCTGACTTGAAGATCACGCTACCAGGTATGGGTGAAGACGAAGACGGCAATGTTGATGATCTAGAAATCAACATTAATGCCAAAGCGGGCGACGACATCGAAGAGCTTGCCACTTACATTAATGGTCAGTCTGATATGATTAATGCGTCTGTAAGTGAAGATGGCAAGTTGCAAGTTTTTGTCGCGCATCCAAACGTTCAGGGTGAGATTTCTATTTCTGGTGGATTAGCATCTGAGCTTGGCCTGAGTGATGAACCTATCAGAACGTCAGTACAAGATATTGATATGACCACGGTACAAGGTTCTCAAAACGCGATTTCTGTGCTGGATTCGGCACTGAAATACGTAGACTCGCAACGTGCAGACTTAGGTGCGAAGCAAAACCGTTTGAGTCACAGCATCAACAACTTGGCGAATATCCAAGAAAACGTTGACGCATCGAACAGCCGAATTAAAGATACAGATTTTGCGAAAGAAACCACGCAAATGACCAAAGCACAAATTTTGCAACAAGCAGGTACATCGATTCTTGCTCAAGCGAAACAGTTGCCAAACTCTGCAATGTCACTATTGCAGTAGTTTACTTAGCCTGTACTCAATACATTCAGACGTGGATGGGAATGCAGGCTTTTGGCAAGCAGCTTTACAATAGAATGAGCGGCTCTCTCATCTCTCACCTGCCAATCATTTTCAATGTAAAGTTGCACTCGGTATGCCGGAAATGTGTTCATTTCTCTTGATCTCCACATAGGCTCTGGCGACCAACCTAGCCCCAGTTCTCTCAAAGGAAAAGGGGCTTTTTCTTTTCTAATTTTCACGTCTATCGTCTGCGAACTTACCTTTAATTGTTTCCTTTTGCTGGTTTTCTATACAATTTAGCCCTCTCGGCTCGATTTGTGGAAACTTGAGCACTTTTTCTTACTTTTCTTCAATTTTATTAGCTAAATCTCGCAATGTTATTTTTTTAAACTTTTTTCTAAAGCTTCTGAATTTGGTGTCGTTAATAGAGGTAACTTTGAGAGAACTACTTGGTTTTCCGAGACGTCGGAAACCGCTACACCGGAAAATCAATTGGAGAAATCACCA